>JAKAUF010000140.1 GCA_021827785.1 Acidobacteriota bacterium
CGGGAGCCGAGGACGGCTACCCTACTGGCGCGCTCGCAGCGAAGAATGTGGGACGGGCGCCCTCGCCTGTCGCTTTTTTTCGGCAGCCGAGGACGGCTATCCTACCGGTGCGCTCGCAGCGAAGAAAGTGGGATCGGCGTCCCCGCCTTTTGCCCTTTTCCGGCAGCCGAGGACGGCTACCCTACTGGCGCGATCACAGCGAAGAATGTGGAGGTTGCCCCGCGCCACGTTTCGGTGTTAGATGGCGGCATGCAGGGCCGCAAGTCGCACCGGCGGTTACTCCAGCTCTTAGCAGGGATCCCAGTGCGTGCCTTACCTGCGACCCTAGCTGGTTGCCTTCTGGCCGGCGCTTGCTGCCTCGCCGCTGTTGTTTGGCGCGGGCCCCAGCGCGGCTGCCCACCCCAACGCGCGCCGCTGCGCGTTGGGGACCCCGGGTTCGCCGCGCGTCCCGCTTACGCGCCGGCTGGGCCCGGGACCCCAGCCCGCCCCAGCCCAGCCGACCCGTCGCTCCACCCCAACGCGCACCGCTGCGCGTTGGGGACCCCGGCTTTGGGGGCCGCGCCGCGTCGCTTGCCGGAGACGGGCCGCCGCGATTGCCAGCGCGCCTGCGGCGCGGGGGAATTTCGCGGCCTTTCCGCGCCCGCTTTGCTCCCCGAGCAAAAGGCGCGGCCCCCGCGAGGGGCGCAGGTTCAGCCCCGGGCCTTTCCCGCTCCCGTCCTATGGAACTGGAACCCCGCCGGCCCCAGCGCCCGCCCCGCACTAAGGCCATTCTCCGAGGCGCCAACGAAAGCCGAGTTCGCCCGCATCCGCACCGCGCTCCACGGCAGGCTCGGGCCGCGATTCAATGTGACGGCGTTGCGACTCGGCGTGCTGGGCCGGGCATTTCTCGCGTCCGCCCTGCCCGCCAATACGCGGAATGCGCCCTACGTCTGCGGCGCCACCGGCAACTGCGACATGGCGGTGCTGTTGGCCCGGCGGGACCGAACCATTCTTGCCTCCATGGGAGACGGCCTGGGTGTCGTACGCCGCGCCGGCGGACCGCCGTTGTTGGTCGTATCTAGCAATTTCTGCGGCGGCTGCGAGAGCTATTCCTATTATCGTTACCGCGGCGGCCGTTACGTGCAGTTCTCTCCCCCCGGCCGCCCCAGCCGCTGCGGACCGCCGCGCATTCCCGGCCTGCAGCCTTGTCGCCCGCTGCGCGGCGTACGCTGGTTGGATACCGCTGACAGCGTGCCTGGTGGCCTGCGATTTCGATATTTCTCCCTCGGGTTTCCCCGCGCCTGTCCGCCGCGGCGCAATTGTCTCGTCACCGTCCGGGGAAACACTCCCGGCCGGCCGATCCTTCTCCGCACGCGCGGGTGGGCCGCCGCCGAAACTCGGCCCCGCCCCGGCTTCGACCCGTCTGGCCCGCATCTGATCCTCGCCCGTTGGCTTTCCGGCGGCCGCGCCCTGTTCACCCGTTATCGCATCGCAGCCCGAATCCAGGGATTCCGCGGCGCTTTCACCTCCGGCTCCTACGCCGCTGTGGCGGCGGTGCTGGTGCCCGGCAACCGCCTGCTGCCAGACGCCTGCATGCTGGCGGCGCCCGGCCCGCGGGCCAAACGCCGCGCCTGGAATCCGGCGCTCTACCGCCTGCGCCCGCGCGTATGTTTCCCATTACCCCCGCCTATCCACCGCCGCCAAGTTGCCATTCCGGTGGACACCACCCGGCTCCGATCGCCGCTGGTGCAAAACCGCGCGGGCCAGGTGTTCGCAACCAATGGCCGACGCCTGTTCCGTTGGCGGCGGAATCGCTGGCACATCACCCCGCCGCCCGTGGCCGGCGCGGCCCAGCCCTATATCATCCCTGCGCCGCCCGGAACGGTCACGGTAGAGTGGGGCAGCCGCAACGGCTTGGGCGATGTGCTGGCTTGGTACCGCGGACGACAGCGCGCGCAGGTGATTCCCCTGCCCCAGTTCGGCAGCAGGCCGCTGGCCATCATGTCCGCGTTTCCCTCCCCCACGGGCCTGCAATTTGCGGTCGCCAGCGCTGTAGCCTCCTACCCCGATTGCAAACCGCCCGCCGATCGGCCCCTGCCGGGAATCTATCGGCTTGCCGCCGCAGGCCGCTTCCGCTCCGTCTACCGGTTCCGGCCCATGCAGTTCGGTCGTGGGCCATGCAGCCCCGCATGGAACGCACAGCCCTGGCGCCTGGCCCCGCTGGCCTCCCGCGTCGGTCCCCAGCACTATTGGTTGTGGCGCGGCAGCGGGCCACGGCACAGCCTGTTCCACGGCGTCTTGGACGTAAACCACGGCCGCTTTACCTACCACGCCCGTCTGCCCGGCTTGCCTGGACCCCCTTCCGGCGTTTATCCGTGGAACCGGAACCATGCCGCCGTCGCGGTGCGCGGCTTCGGCCTGTATCTTGTCAATCTCCGGTCCCTCGGCGTCCGCCGCCTAGCCCCGCCCCGCCCCGGCGCGCTGCTGTATGTCGCCGCGGTCCAAGCCGCCGGCCGCCCCGGCGTCATGACCCACTACGTTCTCGCCGCACCCCGGTCCTGCCGCAACTGCCGGGATTACTGGCTCTGGCACCGCCGCCGCGGCCAGTGGCGCGTCGCCGCGCGGTTCCTCAGCCCCAGGGCTTTGCCCATGCTCGCGGCCGACGGCGTTTGGTTCAACGCCTTGCCCTGGATTGGCCTGCGCCACATTCCGCCGCGCCGGTCTTCGCCGCTTGTTGGCCCGACGGGGCCGCGCGTCGTGGATTGGCGCGTGGGCCTGCCGCTGCGGCACGCAAGGCAAATGTTCCGCCTGCCAGCGGGCAAAATCCTGGCCTGGGATGGCGCCCGCACCGCGGCGTTTGCCCCCGCGCAATTCCACGCTGCCGTCGCCGCGTCCAGTGCGGGCGGCTTTGTGCTCAGCGACCGCCTGCGGGTTCTTCCCGACGCCCTCATTACCGTCGCCGGGCCCGGGGCCGGCCCGGCCAACGGCCCGGCGTCAGGGCCGATGGTCTGGCGCCTATTTACCGGCGGCGTCGTGGCGCGGTGGGATGGGCGCCGCGGCTGGCAGCGCATGACCTCCGCCCCGCGCAACCTCCAAATCCCGCGCAATACACGCACGCTCGATTTCGACCTCCGCGGCCGATTGTGGCTGCTGCCCGGCTGTAACCTCGGTCCCACCGCCATGTGGAACCCAGCCGCCGGCAGCTGGACCGTGTACCCCGGCCTGCACGCCGCCCTTGCCGCCGCCCACCCCCGTCTGCTCCATCCCCGCCGCGATGGCATCCGCGTCGCCTATGGTCCCGGCGGGCGCGTCGCCTTCTACGGCGTCTGTGACGCGCTCAACTATTTCAATGGGCGCCGCTGGCATATCTTTCGCCGGGGCTTCGTCGGCCTCGCTCCCGGCCCGCCGCGGTTCACTCCAGCCGGCCGTCTCCAGGTCGTGGCCAACGGCTGGGGCAGCAGCGGCGCCTCCATGGGCCCTAACGGCAGCCTTCGCGTGCGGGTGAACCAGCAGATCATCGTCTGGACCTGGACCGGCCACGGCTGGCGCCGCTTTTCCCGCCAGGGCGTTCCCCCGCCGCCCCAGCTCGGGCCGATGCCGCCGCCTGGCTGCCCGACCTTGGCGCCAGCCTCCATCGTCCGCGACCAGCGCGGCCGTACGTGGTGGGTAGCGCAGGACCGCCTCTACGAAGCCGATCGCCGCCATTGCCGCATCATCTTGCGCGGCACAATGGCTCAGCCGTTCATTGACGGCCGGCACCTCGCCTCTGCCACCGCCCTCGCCGGCGGAGGCGAACTGCTAACGACGCGGATTACCTCCGCCGCCCTCATCGTTTCTCCCGCCACCATGCACCGGGCCGTTGCCGTCTACTCCCTGCCCGCCCAGCCAGTCAGCCCGCCCGCCTGCGCCAAATGCCCCACCGGTGCGGGAATTCGCCCGCTCCGCCTACATGCCTTGCAGATCTTCCAAAAGCCTCGGCTTCATCAGCAGAAATCCATTGCCCCGCCGTTGCAGAATCCCCTGCCGCCGCAGGTCGCCGAGAATGCGACTGACCGTCTCGCGCGTTGTGCCGATGCTTTCGGCCAGCTCTTCCTGCGTACACGGGAAGGTGACAATGGTGCCCTGCGCGGCGGCGCGGCCGTGCTCGGCGGCGCGCCGCAGCAACAATGCGGCGAGACGTGAGACCACGTGCCGGCCCAACGCCAACATGCGCGCATGCTCCCACGAGGTTTGCAATTGCGCCGCCAGTGATTCGCTCGCCATGCGATAGCAATCGGGATTTTCGGCCAGAAAGTCGAGAAGCTGCGTGCGCGGCAGAAAGCTGATTTGGCTGGGAACCAGGGTTTCCGCGCTGACCGGGTAGGGGCTGCCGAGC
>JAKAUF010000338.1 GCA_021827785.1 Acidobacteriota bacterium
GGGATTCCGTATCGGCGGCGCCACCTTCACTCCCGGCGGCTTCCTCGATTGGACGTCGGTTTGGCGCTCCACCACCGTCGGCAGCGGCATCGGCACCAACTTTGGCTCGATTCCGTTTTCCAATACGCCCTCCGGCCAGCTCAGCGAATTCAATGAAAGCGCCCAAAACTCCCGCCTGGCGCTGATGGTCAGCGCCCATCCCGGCGGTGAGCAGGTCACCGGCTATGTGGAGGCGGATTTTCTCGGCGTACTGCCCGCCAACGGCCACGTCAGCAGCAACAGCAACGGCTTGCGCATGCGCCTGTATTGGGTGGATGTCCGCCGCGGACATTGGGAGGTGCTGGGCGGGCAGAGCTGGAGCCTGCTGACGCCGAATCGCAAGGGCCTGTCCCCGCTGCCCGCCAACATCTTCTTTACCTCGAACATGGACACCAACTACCAGGTCGGCTTGGTGTGGTCGCGCGACGCGCAGCTGCGCGTCATTGACCACATCAACCGCAACTGGACGCTGGGCGTTTCCCTGGAAAATCCCAATCAATATGTCGGCTCCAGCGTGGTGCTTCCCAACTCCGCCTACGCCAGCCAGTTCGACACCGGCGGCAATACCGGCGCCTCCAATCCGCGGCCGGACATTATCGCCAAGCTGGCCTACGACGGGCGCTGGGCCGGCCACCGCGTGCATGGCGAAATCGCCGGCCTGATCAGCGGCTTCCACGACGCCGTGCCGGGCACGCTGGCCACCAACAGCGCCACGGGAGCGGGAGGCGAGCTCGACGGGAACATCGAGTTGCTGCCGCACCTCGATCTGGTGCTGAATAGCTTCTTCAGCGACGGCGGCGGCCGCTATATCTTCGGTCTCGGGCCGGATCTCATCGTCCGCCCGGACGGGCAGATCTCTCCGGTGCATTCCGCTTCCACGGTGGATGGTTTCGAGTACCAACTTCGCCGCCGCTGGATGGCCTATGGCTACTACGGCGCCGCCTACTACGGCCGCGACTACGTGCTCGGCCCCGGTGGTCCGGTGGGTTACGGATTCCCCGGTTCCAGCAGCGGCAGCAACCGCGCCATTCAGGAAGGCACGTTCGGCGTCGTCCACACTTTCTGGAAGCAGCCGCGCTACGGCGCCCTGCAATTGATCACGCAGTATTCCTACCTGACCCGCGCCCCCTGGTGGATGGCTCCCGGCGCGCCCCGCAACGCCAGCCTCAACATGGTCTACGCCGATCTCCGCTACGTACTCCCGTAACGGCAGCGCAAACCGCGGGAAGCTCATCTTCCGCCGCTGGGTGGGCCGATGGAACCAGCCCACCCGGCGGCGTGTTGGGTTTTGCCTTAATTCGCGGGCGGGGGGAACCGCGGCGACGCTGGATTCGTAATTACTGGCCGGTGTTAATCTGAATGGCGCCAGGCGGCGGGAGGCGGCGGTGGCGGCGACGACGTTGGGAGCGGCGGAGCGAGCGGCCGGATCGGCGGATTCGCCCCGTGGTGTCCTTTACCTGGCGCTAGGCTTCGGGCTGCTAAAGGTCGTGCTGCAAACCCTGGCCCAAGTGGCCATGCAGCACGCCGGCTACGGCATCTTCCGCGATGAGCTGTACTTCCTAGTTTGCGGCCGCCACCTGGCTTGGGGCTATGTGGATCAGCCGCCGATTGTTCCGCTGGTGGAACGCTGCACGCAGTGGTTGTTCGGGCTGCATTCGCTGCCGTTGTTTCATCTGATTCCTTCCCTGGCCGGCGGGGCCGAGGTGGCGCTGACGGGCATCTTGGCGTGGCGGCTGGGCGGCACGCGCTGGGCGCAGGCGCTGGCGATGATCGCGGTGCTGCTGGCGCCGATCGCCACCGCCCTCGCGGCAACGCTTTCCACCAACAGCTTCGAACCGATCTTTTGGATGCTGGTCGCGCTGGCGCTGATCGAACTGGCCCGATTGGCCGAGCGCGGCGTCACCTCCGGACCGGTGGTGGCGCGATGGTGGATCCTGCTCGGCGTCGTAGCGGGCCTGGGACTGGAGAACAAGTGGAACGAGTTTTTCTTTCTCGTCTGCGTGCTGGCGGCCCTGTTGCTGACCGCGCAGCGCAAGATGCTGGCGACCCGATGGTTCGCCGTCAGCGTCGGGCTGATGGTGCTGCTGATCCTGCCGAACGTCATCTGGGAAGTCCGGCACCACTGGGCGACGCTGCAACTGCTGTGGAATGACCAGAGCAACGGAAAAAACGTCCACGTCGGGGCAGTGATGTTCGTGGTCAACCAGACCGTCGCCTGGGGCTTGCTGATGGCGCCGCTGTGGATCGCCGGAGTGGGCTGGTTGCTGGCCGGCCGCCGGGCCCGGCCGTGGCGGTTTTTGGGCGTGACCTACGCTGTCTATTTGCCGCTGATGATTCTGCTGCACGCCAAGGTGTATTACCTTGCGGCGATCTATCCCTTGTATTTTGCCGCCGGCGCCGCGGCGTGGGACGGCTGGCTGCGTCGGGCTTGGCAGCGGCGCCGGTTGGTTCCGGGCTATGTGGCGCTGAATCTTCTCGGCGTCGCCATCACGCTGCCGGTCGTATTGCCGGTGCTGCGGCCGGCGGCGGAGATCGCCTACATGCAGCGCCTGCACCTGCGGCCGGCCAAGCTGGAGACGGGCGCTACGGCGGCGCTGCCGCAGTATTTCGCCGACATGCTGGACTGGCGGCATAAGGCGAATCTTTTGGCGGGCGCCTACTGGTCGCTGCCGCCGGCGGAGCGCGCCCAGGCGGCCATCTTCGCGACCAACTACGGCGACGCCAGCGCGGTCAACGTCTATCGTCCGGACGTGCCCACGGCGATCAGCGGCCATCAAAACTATTTCCTCTGGGGGCCGCGCGGCCACAGCGGTCAAGTGATGATCATCTTTGGCGAGAGCCGGAAGACGCTGGCGCGCGAATTCGATTCGGTGCGGGTCTATGCCCAGGACACAAATCCCCACGTCGAGCCGTATGAGCGCGGGCCGATCTTCATCTGCCGCGGCTTGCACGGCACGCTCCAGCGGTTGTGGCCCAAGGTGAAGTTCTGGTACTAACCGCCGGCGCCCACGCCGGGGCATTGTCGTTGCGGCGCCGCCGGCCGGGGCCGCGCGCATGAGATGGGCGCGCGGCGTAGCCGCGTTGGGGCCCGCGCCGTCAAACGCCACGAATCTGAGTTAGTATCCGAGTCATGTCCGACTGGCCCCGCCGCAGCTTCCTGAAGACCACCGCCGCCGCTTCGCTCGCTCCCGCCCTTCCCGCCGCCGCTCTGGCGCCGCTCGCGGTCGGCGGTTCGCCCGCCGGCGACGCGCAGCAGGCGCCTGCTCCCGCCTCGCCGTGCCGCCGCGAACCGCTGGACTTCGGCTGGCATTTTCATTTTGGCAACGCCGACAATCCGAAGCTGGACTTCGGCTTCGGCAACGGCCAGGCGTTTTCCAAAACCGGCAATCTATTCGCCCCCTGCCGGCTCCAGTTCTCCGTCGCCGATTGGGAGGCGGTGGATCTGCCGCATGACTGGGCGGTGGCTTTGCCCTTCGTCAACGATCCCGAATTAACCTCCTATGGGTTCAAGCCGCTGGGCCGCAACTATCCGGCGACCAGCATCGGCTGGTACCGGCGCGTCTTCGACGTCCCCGCCGCGGCGCGGGGCCGGCGACTGGCGCTGGAATTCGATGGCGTCTTCCGGGATTCCATCGCCGCCCTCAACGGCAACTATCTGGGCCGCAACTTCAGCGGCTATGCCCCGTTCCGCTACGACATCACCGATTGCGCGCGCTACGGCCATCCCAACGTGCTGGTGCTGCGCGTCAACGCCACGGAGCATGAGGGCTGGTTCTATGAAGGCGCGGGCATCTACCGCCACGTTTGGCTGGTGGAAACCGAGCCGCTGCACATCGCCCCGCAGGGCGTCTACATCACCGCCGAGCCCGACGCCGCCCATGGCCACGCCGCGGTCGCCGTGGCTACGGAGCTGGACAACGATCAGGACTCCGCCGTCCGCTGCCGCGTCGTCTCCACCATTCACGACGCGCATGGGCGGGAGGTGCTGCGCCTGCGCTCGCCGCAGCTGACGCTGGGCCCGTGGTCCCGCCGCGGCGTCCGGCAGACCGCCCAGCTGGACCATCCCGAGCTTTGGTCGCCGGACCATCCCTATCGCTACCGCCTGGTCACCCGCGTCGAGACCGATGCGGGCGAGGCCGACCGCGAGGAAACGGAGTTCGGCGTCCGCTCCATTCGCTTCACCGCTGATCGCGGCTTTTTCCTGAACGGCGAGCGGACGGAGATCCAAGGCGTTTGCAACCACCAGGATCACGCCGGCGTCGGTATCGCGGTGCCCGACCGCATCCAGTATTACCGCGTCAGCCGCCTCAA
>JAKAUF010000406.1 GCA_021827785.1 Acidobacteriota bacterium
GCAGCGGCATCTCCGCGCTGCCGTTCCATTGCCGCTCCACGCCGTTGACCTTGAATCGAATCACTGGCGGCCTCCTGACCGGGCGGTTCGCCCGTTCCGAGCAGAATTATGGCACCGAATTCTAGGGCTCGCCATTTCACCCCACGGACGCGTTCGGGCGGAATGGCTGAGCCGCGCGCGAAAATCCCATCCATTACGCGGGGGCCGCGCCTTTTGCTCGGGGAGCAAAGCGGGCGCGGAAAGGCCGCGAAATTCCCCAGCGCCGCAGACGCGCTTGCTGTTGGTGCGGCCCGCCCCCGGCAGGCGAAGCGGCGCGGCTCCCAAATCCGGGGTCCCCAACGCGCAGCGGCGCGCGTTGGGGTGGAGCGACGCGTCGGCTGGGCCGGGGCGGGCTGGGGTCCCCGGCACAGTCGGCGCGTAAGCGGGACGCGCGGCGAATCCGGGGTCCCCAACGCGCAGCGGCGCGCGTTGGGGCGGGCAGCTGCGCTGGGGCCCGCGCCAAGCAATCGTTGTCGGCTGCGGAAAAAGCACCAACGCCTGCGGGATTCTCCCCAACCGGCGTGGCGCGGGTGGCGTTTGGCGGGCGAAGACAATCGGCCATCCAGTTGCATCAAAAGCTCAAACGCCAGACGATAACCCGTAAGAGGATGGAGGTTCCCATGAAGCGGCAACCCAGCCCAGGCGAGCATCCGGCGAAACCGCGGCTGCCTAAAGCGGCCACGCCGTCCCAGTCCCAAGCGTCGCCACCCTCGCCAGACCCGGAGAGCAGCCTCCCTGGGGGCGGCGCCGCCCGCCGCGATGCGGCCGGCCACTCCGGCGTCTACACCGTGTCCGGACCGCACCCGGAGGGACCGGCGGAGTTGCGCGCGGCGCCGGAGTGGGGCCAAGGCGCGCGCGGAGCGCTTGGCTCCGAGGAAGCCGGACGCTCGGGCTTGCTGCTGCGCGGCGGTGAGGCGCTGGGCGGCTTGGCCGCCGGCTTGCCCGGTTCGCCCCCGCAGCCGGTGCTGGCCATTTCCCAGGAAGGCTGGACCCAGGCGTTGGAGGAGTTCAGCCGCATGCACAAGCATTGCTGGGTCACGTTGGAGGAAATTGGTAGCTCCGGCGCCTGCCTGCAAGCCAGCGGCGTCCCGCTGCTCGCCGTCGGCGCGGACCTGCGCAATGGCCGGGCCACCGCCTATGTGACCTTAGGCTCGGACCACGAATACGGCCTCACGCACATCGTGCGTTCGCCTGTAGCCGTCCGCCTGCGCCTTCCCTGGGAGCTGGAGTTCGACCGCGCCGGGGATGTCCGCACCGTGATCCGCTGCATCGGCCACCGCCCCGCGCTGGTCCACTAGCCCGCGGCGCTGGCTGACCGACCACGGGGGAAAAGCACCAACTGCCGCGGCTGTGCGCCCATTGCGCTTGTGGGCGCGGCCCGCAGCCGCCCCGCCGCCAACAGGAGTGGGATAGCCGTCGGGGCTGCCATCTCCCGCCGCCCCGGGGCTCGTGGGATAGCCGTCCCGGCTGTCATCTCCCGCCGCAGCAAAAGTGGGATAGCCGTCCCGGCTGCTATTTGCCGCCGCCCGGGAGCCCGGCGATACACAGGGCCGATGCCCCACCCCCACGCGGGGACGCGAATGCCCCCGCTCGGCGTGGAACAGTGCGGTATGCCGCCGGCTTGCGTGCGGCAGCACGGCGCCCGGCGGGCTGGATTGCTCGGAAACGGCCGGCGGCCCAGAGTCTTCGCGGGAGCCCGCGCCGATCAATCGGGAGCATCTTGCGAGAGGCCATCAAGTTGCAATGGAAATGGTAGAGGTCACGGAGGCGTTTATGACGCAGAGCGGGAAAAAGCGCAAGGCCAAGCGGGCCGATCCAAAGACCGAGCTGGCGCCGGCTCTTCCAGCGCGGCAACTGGGTGCAATTCGCCGCGCCGGCGGGCGTCCAAAACCGGCCGCCGAAGCACTGCCGCGGCGGTCCCGGCGTCCCCAGGGCGCGCAAGCGCCCGCTGGAGGCTCGGCGGCGACCCGCATCGCACGGGCGACCCGAGCGCAGCGCGCGGCGCGCCGGGAAAGCGGCCTGCCGGGCGGCGGCGCCGGACGGCGGGACGAGGTTGGCCACTCCGGCGTCTATCCCATGTCCGGACCGCATCCCGCCGGACCGGCGGAGTTGCGCTCGGCGGCGGCATGGGGCCAAGGCTCGCGCGGCGCGCGGGGCTATGAGGATTCCGGCCGGTCGTCCTTGGTCTTCAGCCAAGGCGAGCTGCTCGGCGGCTTGGATACCGGCGCCCCAGGTTCGCCGCCCGTGCCGGCGCTAGCGGTTCCGGAGGCAGGCTGGACCAAGACGCTCGATGAGTTCAGCCGCCAGCATAAAGGATGTTGGGTGACGGTCGAGGAAATCACCGGCGTGGGAGCCGAAATGCAAGCCCGCGGCGTTCCGCTGCTCGGGGTCGGGGCGGAAATTCGCGACGGCCGCGCGAATGCCTACGTCCAGTTGGGCGACGAGCAACGCGATGTCCTCACCCACATCGTCAACTCACCCATCTCCGTGCGCCTGCGCCCGCCTGGTGAGCTGGAAATTGACGACGCCGAGAACGTGCGCACGCTGATTCGCTGCATCGGCCACCGCCCCAGCTTGGTGCGATGAGCCGGACGGACGATGGCCCGCGGCGTGCATGCCAGGGTGGGTCCGGCGCCGCGGCGCGACCGCGGCAAACCGGAATGGAGGACGCTATGTTGGGACTAATGCGCCGGGATCCAGATGATCTCGCCTTTCAAGACTTGTTCACGTTTCGCAAATCCTTCGATGACGTGATGGAGCGCCTGTGGGGCGCGCTACCCGCCGCTCGAGTGACGGCGGACCTGCCGCCGGCGGAGTCGTATATTGAGGACGGCAAATTCCACCTCAAGCTCCAGACGCCGGGCCTGGATCCGAAGAACGTCACCATCGAAGTGCACGGCGATCAGTTGCACATCGCGGGTGAGCAGCGCCAGGAGTCGGAGTCCAAGACCCGCCGTTACTTGACGCGCGAATTTTCCTACGGCGCCTTCGAGCGCTGGCTGCCGCTGCCGGAAGGCGTGAAGCCCGAGCAGATCGAAGCCAGCTACAAGAAGGGCCTGCTGGAGATCAGCGCGCCGGTGGCGGAGAAGAGCGTGCCTCGGAAGATCGAGGTCAAGACACTTCCCGAGGAGGCGCCCAAGAAGCCGCAAGCGGCGTAAGTACGCCGCCCATGGCAGCGGCGCCGCGCTGGCGCGGCCGGTGGCGACATCGGCTGAGGAAGGGGCGCTGGCGCGGCGCTAATAGGGGCCGGCGGGCGGCGGATGCAAGCCCGTTCCCACCGCCCGCCGGCCCCTATTTTCGGCCCTCGCAGCCGGGGCTCTCGGCGCCATGCAGCGCGTGCTGGGGTGGGGAGCCTAGCCGCGCGGTCCCGCCAGCGGCCGCCCGTCCACGTCACACCTGGGCGGCCGAGCCCTCCCTACGCTACAATCAAGAAGTTGTCCCCGCGCGCCCTTAGCTCAGCTGGATAGAGCGTCTGGCTACGAACCAGAAGGTCGGGAGTTCGAATCTCTCAGGGCGCGCCACGCTAACCCTGGGTCCCGCCCGGAGGAGTAGCGCAGATCAAAATTCCTAAAGTTGACGAGCCGGATGTCGTCGGGAACCTCCTTGATCCCGATGGCCTGGCCAGCGAAGATCTGGCTAAGGTTGATTTTCTTTTTGCCCAGGCAGATGCGGCCGCAATGGGTGACCACGACGGTGTTGTCGTGGAAGGGGTAGCGGAGTTCGGGCTGGCCGTTGCAGGGCCGCGGCTTCGCCTGGTGCGGCTCTTGTGGGTTTTGGGTCAGGGGCGCGTCACCCCGGCTTCCTAGCCTGCACCGTCCCTGACGGCAGAATTCGCCGTGCCCATGCACCCAACTCAAAGCCCGCCTCCGATGGCGCCGGCGGGTCCAACGATCCTTCGGCCTGCCCGCCACCGTCGCTTTCCCGCCGGCCGCCCTCGGCGCAAACCTTGGCCTGGGAGCGGCCCTTTTGTACTCAGCACCACCCAACCGCGGCCAGACGGTGGCAAATTTGGCGCCTGTACGGAGGGACCGCGGCAGAGCTGGGCAATAATGGAGTTACTACGAAGACAACACGGTCCATTGCGATAGTCGCGGCCCTAGCGTTGGCTGGACTGGCCATTCTGCTGCTCAGCCGCTCCGCGCAGCGGCCCACGGGGCGTGCTCCGCGTCTCCTGGCCGCGCTCGGCGCTGCGATGCCATTGGGCCACCGCGCGGGCGCTGGGGGAGCGGGCGACGAACCCGCCAACGCGCCGCCCGCCACCGTGAACAAGGCCGCTTACAACGCCAAAATGCTGGCTCTGGCGAATCTTC
>JAKAUF010000332.1 GCA_021827785.1 Acidobacteriota bacterium
GCAGGCGCGCTGGCGATCGTTGCGGCCCGCCCCCGGCAAGCGAAGCGGCGCGGCCCCCGGCGACGCGTCGCCTGGGCTGGGGCGGGCTGGGGTCCCCGGCCCAGCCGCCGCGTAAGCGGGACGCGCGGCGAACCCGGGGTCCCCAACGCGCAGCGGCGCGCGTTGGGGTGGGCAGCCGCGCTGGGGCCCGCGCCCATCAATAGCTGCCCCGCACCGCCAGGGGCGCAAGTGCAGTTTCGAACCGGGGCGACCGGTACGGCAAACCACCAACAGCTCATCGGGTTCGTACGCTCATGCGCTTCTGCCTGCGGCGGCGCTGCTCTTCCAACCGTTCTGGCGCTGGGTCCGCGGCGCGGCCTTCTACAATGGATAGCAGCGCGCGAGGGGATGCCGGCTCTTCCTGCCCCGCGGCCGTCCGATCCACCATGCTCCGCAGACGGCTTTTGCCCCCAAGCATGGCGCTCCCGGCGGCGCTCGTCGCGGTGCTCGCCCTGCTGTTGCCGCGGGCCGCATGGGGCCAAACCAATGCGGGGGAGTTGCGCCTGACCGTCACCGACCCCTCCGGCGCCGGCGTCACCACCACCGTTCATCTCACCAGCGAAGCCAATGGCTATAACGCGACCCTGGCCACCAACCGCCAAGGCCATTTGGATGTCCAGCGTCTTCCCTACGGTATCTATCAAATTCGCATCCGCCAAACGGGCTTCGCGCCCGTGATCGAAACCGTCCCCATCCGCTCTTCGATTCCCATTGCCGCCACCATTCACCTGCGCCTGTCCCGCGTTAGCCAGACCGTCACCGTCAGCGCCGGCAATACGCTGATCAATCCCGAGCAAGCCGGCGCCGTCAGCGAAATTGGCGCCAGCGCCATCGCCCACCGCGTCACCGCCATCCCGGGCCGCTCGCTCCAGAGCCTGATCCGTTCGCAGCCCGGCTGGATCTACGAAGGCAACGCCGTCCTGCATCCCCGCGGCTCGGAATATCAAACCCAGTTCGTCGTGGACGGCATCCCGCTCACGAACAATATGTCGCCCAGCTTCGGCGCCAACCTCAGCGCCAATGACGTCCAGTCCTTGACCGTCTACACCGCCGGCATTCCCGCCGAGTACGGCCGCAAGCTGGGCGGTGTTGTCGTGGTCAACACCATCCAGAATCCCCAGCCGGGCTTTCACGGCCAGTTGGTCCTCTCCGGCGGCAGCTACGATACCGCAAGCAGCGCCCTCCGCGGCGAATACGGCTGGGGCGCGAACTCCCTGGGCTTCAGCGCCGATGGCCAGACCACCGGCCACTATCTGAATCCCGTGGTCATCCAAAACTTCTCCAACACCGCCACGCTCGGCGGTTTCTCCCTCAATTTCCAGCGCGACCTCGACCCCAACGATCGCATCAGCTTTCTCCTCCGCCATCAGTTGGCCCGCTTCGACCTTCCCAACGAATTGATCCAGCAACGGGCCGGCCAGCATCAGAACGGCGCGGACTTCGACACTTACGGCATCGCCGTCTACGAACACACGTTTTCCCCCAATGCCGTCGCCAGTGTCCGCGGCATGGTGCGCCAGTTCACCGATCAATACAATTCCAACCCGCAATCCACGCCGATCGCGGTCTTCCAGCACAACGGGTTTCACGAGGTCTACGGCCAGGCCAGCGTGACGGTGGACCACGGCCGCCAGGAATGGAAGGCCGGAATAGACTCCGACAACAAGTTCCTGAACGAGAATTTCCGCTATCTCATCACCGACCCCGCGCAGTACGACGCCGGCACCCCCCGCGCTTTCCGTTTCCTGGGCAGCCATCCGGATTGGGAACAGGGCGCCTACGCCGAGGATGTCATCCGCCTCGGACCATGGACCGTGGATGCGGGCCTGCGCTGGGACCATTACCAGCTCTTGGTGAATCGCCAGGCCCTGAGCCCCCGCCTCGCCATTGCCCGCTACATTCCCTCGCTGGGGCTCATGCTGCACGTCGCCTACGACCACGTCTTCCAAACGCCATCATTTGAGAATCTTCTTCTGTCCAGTTCCACCGCCGCCGCCGGC
The DNA here is from genome assembly GCA_021827785.1 of Acidobacteriota bacterium. Classification (GTDB taxonomy): domain Bacteria; phylum Acidobacteriota; class Terriglobia; order Terriglobales; family SCQP01; genus JAKAUF01. The sequence continues at coordinate 2,040 of JAKAUF010000332.1, forward strand.
CTCGACACGATTTCCCTGCAATTGCCCGTTCAGCCCTCGGTCGGCAACTATTACGAGGCCGGCTTCGAGAAGGTCTTCCTCGACCGACTTCGGCTCGGCGGGAATTATTTCCTGCGCGCGGTCAACAATTACGCCGATGACGATCAGATCAACAACACCACCATCAGTTACCCCATCGCCTTCCGCAAGGCGATCATCTATGGCGCCGAGGGCCAGCTGACCGTTCCCATCTGGGGCCGCTTTTCCGGCAACGCCAGCTACTCCTATGAGGTCGGCAGCGCCTGGTTTCCCGTCACCGGCGGCCTTTTCCTCGGCGACAGCGCCGTCCTCCCCACCACCGGCCATATCCCCGATTCCCAGGATCAGCGCAACACCTTCAGCGGCCGGCTGCGCTACCGCGTCGCGCCGCGCCTCTGGGTCGCCGGCGGCGTCGAATACGATTCCGGACTGCCCTTCGATTTCACTTGTCCCAGCGGCCAAACCAACGCGGAGTGCATCGCCGGCCAGGAGGCGATCTACGGCGCGCCGGTCGTGGATCGCCTCAATTTTTCCCGCGGCCGCATTCTGCCCTCGGTGCTGCTGAACGCCTCGCTCGGCGCCGAACTATACCGTTCCGAAAAGGCGCGCGTCCGCTTGCAAGTGGATGGCGAAAACCTCACCAACCTGGTGGACGTCATAGACTACGGCGGCTTGTTCTCCGGCAACGCCATCGGCCCCGCCCGCAGTTTTTACCTGCGCCTCGCCACCCGCTTCTAGTCTTCGCCGGAAGCGCGCAACGCCGCCGCGGGGGCGCCGGCATCGCGCCGGCCGCGCGCTGCCGTACAATCAAGGTTTCCCCATGGCCACCGCCGCCCAGGGCGCCACCCGTGCCCCCCTGCCCACGCTGGAGGAGGTTCGCCGCCTCGCCGCCCGCTACAACGTCATTCCCTTGACGCGCACGCTGCTGGCGGATTTGGAAACGCCCGTCGCCGCGTATCTCAAGCTCACCGACGGCGGCAAGGCCGCCTTCGCGTATTTGTTGGAAAGCGTTTCCGGCCCGGAGACCGTCGGCCGCTTCTCCTACATCGGCCTGGCGCCCTACCGCATTTTGCGCCAGCGCGGCGGCAAAGTGCAGGAGCGGCGCCCGCCGCGCAGCGAATGGCGCGCCTGCGCCGGCGGCCTGGTCGAGTTGGCCCGCGCCGAAGCCGAAAGCCGCCAGGTCGCCCCCACCGGCTTGCCCTTCGTCGCCGGCGCGGTCGGTTACTTCGGCTACGACATGGTCCGCCAGTCCGAGCGCCTGCCGGAGCGCGCCCGCGACGATCTGCACCTGGATGAAGCGACGCTGATGTTCTTTTCCCGCCAGGTCATCTTCGACCATGCCCGCCGCCAGCTGACCCTAGTGGCCTGCGTCATGGCGGATAACGGCCGCCCCCTAGCCCAGGAATACGCCCGCGCCCGCCGCGACTTGGCCGCCATGGAGCGCCGCCTGCGGCAGCTGCCGCGCCCGCCGGCCGGCCGCCGCGCCCTGCTCACCCGCCCCAGCGTCACCCAAACCGTCACTCGCCCGCAGTTCCTGGCCATGGTGGAGCAAGCCAAGCGCTACATCGCCGCCGGCGACATCTTTCAGGTGGTGCTCTCGCTGCGTTGGGATGTGCGCACCCGCGTGGCGCCCTTTCAGGCCTATCGCGCCCTGCGCACCGTCAACCCGTCACCCTACATGTTTTTTCTCCGCATGGACGGCGTGCATGTGGTCGGCGCGTCGCCGGAAATGCTGGTCGCCGTGCAAGGCGGCAATATCCAATACCGCCCCATCGCCGGCACCCGTCCCCGCGGCGCCGATGAGGCCCAGGATCAGGCGCTCGAGCGGGAACTGCTGGCCGACGAAAAGGAACGCGCCGAGCACGTCATGCTGGTGGACTTGGGACGCAATGACGTCGGCCGCGTCGCCGCCACCGGCTCGGTGCAGGTTCCCCGCCTGATGTTCGTCGAGAAATACTCCCACGTGCAGCATCTGGTCAGCGAAATTCGCGCCCGCCTCCGCCCCGGCTGCGATATGTTCGACGCCCATACCGCCTGCTTCCCCGCCGGCACCCTCTCCGGCGCGCCCAAGGTCCGCGCCATGGAGATCATCGAGGAGTTGGAGCCCACCCGCCGCGGCGTCTACGCCGGTTCGGTGCTCTATCTCGACTTCAGCGGCAACCTCAACGCCTGTATCGCCATCCGCACCATGGTCATGCGCTCCGGCTTGGCCCATGTCCAGGCCGGCGCCGGTATCGTCGCCGATTCGGTCCCCGCCCGCGAGTACGAGGAATG
>JAKAUF010000165.1 GCA_021827785.1 Acidobacteriota bacterium
AGCGCATCGGCGTGTTTGCCGAGCAGGTGGCGCAGGCGCACCCGCTCACGCGCGGGGCCCGCCCCACCGTCTACTTTCCCCACTCGCGCTGGAATGAGCTGCGGCAAGAAGATCTCGCCGTCCACGGCTACGCCATCCTGACGCACGCGCCTCGGGCCGGCACGGGTCTGTTCGTCAAGCCGCGCGGCCGCAGCCTGTTCGTCCATCTCCAGGGCCATCCGGAATATCACGCCACCACGCTGCTCAAGGAATACCGGCGCGACGTGCGGCGCTTTTTGCGCGGCGAGCGCCCGGACTACCCGTCGCTGCCGCACAACTACTTTGATCCCGAATCCACGCGGGCCTTGGCGGCATTCGAGCGGCAGGCGCTGGCGCGCCCCGATCCCGCGCCGCTCGCCGAGTTCCCGGACGGCCCCATCGCCGCGCGGCTCGAATGCAAATGGGCGGTGGATGCGGTACGGTTGTACCAGAACTGGCTCGACTACCTGGCGGCGCGGCCAATGGCGACCACCCCGGCTCTGGCATCCGCCCCGATGGTGGGCGCCCGCTCCGGCGCTTCGTCTCCGCGCTAGTTGCGCGAGCACCGCCCCAGCAATGCGACCTCCCCTTCCCTTGAACCCCGCCGAGGCCCCGCCAGCCTCCCGCGCCAGCACCGCCGCGGACCCGCGGCGCCGCCGCGCCTTGATCATTTATTTCGCGGCGCTGCTGGCCCTTTTCGCGCAGCCCCTGCGTGAGTTGCTGGCCTTCGCCCTGGGCCACGATTTTTGCGGCCACGATTTTTGCTCCTACATTCCCCTCATTCCGTTCGTCTCCATCTACCTGCTGTGGACCGAGCGGCGGTCCATCTTCGCGCACCCTGGCCGCGATGGGTTGGCCGCGGCGGTCTTCGCCGCCGCGGGCGCCCTCAGCGCAGGCTGGGCCCTGGGATGGGCGGGGCGGGTGCCGTATGCCGATCACCTGAGCCTACTCGCCCTCAGCCTGGTGCTGTTTGTTTTTGCCGGGGTCTTCGCCTTCTACGGCCGCCGAGTCTTCCAGGCCGGGCTGTTTGCCTGGCTGTTTTTGCTGCTCATCATCCCGTTTCCGCCGTTTCTGCTCGACCGTTCCATCTATTGGCTACAGGCGGGCTCGACGCACATGTGCGCCTGGTTCTTCGGCGTCTTGGGCGTGCCGGTCTTCCAGCAAGGGTTTGATCTTTTTATTCCCACCATCACGATCCACGTCGCCAAGGAATGCAGCAGCATCCGCTCCAGCCAAGCCCTGGCCATCACCGCCCTGTTGGCTGGCTATTTCTATTTGCGCTCGCCTTGGCGCCGCGCCGTACTGGTGCTGGTCGCGATTCCCTTTTCGGTGGTGAAGAACGCGATCCGCATCTGCACCCTCTGCCTGCTGGCTTTGCACGTGAATCGCGGTTTTCTCTACGGCCGGTTGCACCGGGAGGGCGGCTTTGTCTTCTTCCTGATCGCCCTGGTTCTGCTCTGGCCGCTTCTGCTTTGGCTGCGGCGCGGAGAACGCGCGCGGCGCGGCGCGGAACCGCCGCTGGGCGCCGCGCGCCTCGATCCTCACGAGCCCGTATGAAACGCCATTTCCTTTTCCTCGCCGCGACGGCGGTTCTCCTCACGGCCGCTGCCGGATGCAGCAGCCCCGCCCAGCGGGAAGCCCACTGGCGGGCGCAAGCTCGCGCCGACATGCGGAGCGGCCGGTATGCCGCCGCCGTCATTGAACTCCGCAACGCACTGCGGATAGCGCCTCGGTCCGCTGCTCTGCATCTCCGCCTGGCCCGCGCCTATGCCCACGAGCAACAGTTCGGCTTAGCGCTGGGAGAATATCGCCAGGCCATCCGGTTGCGCCCGGCCGACGCCGCGGCCCGGCTCGCGGCCGGACAGATCGAGCTAGCGGCGGGGCAAACGGCCAAGGCCCAGGCCGACGCCCAGGCGGTGCTGGCCCAGCACCCCGGCGAAGGCAAGGCCAGGCGGTGCTGGCCCAGCACCCCGGCGAAGGCAAGGCCACCATCCTGCTTGCCGCGGCGCTGGCGCGGCAAGGGAAGGCGCCGGAAGCGCGGAAGTTGCTGCGGGCGCTGGTCGCCCAGCAACCGCGGTTCCAGCCGGGGTTATTGGCGCTGGGCGCGGCGGAACTGGCGGGCGGCGATCCGGCCGGGGCGCGCGCTACCTGGAACCAAGTGCTCGCCATCAATTCCGGCTCCTTGGCGGCGCGGCGTGAGCTCGCCGGGCTGGATCTGAGCGAGCACCATCCCGGGGCCGCGGAGCGGGAGCTGCTCACGGCGGTCCAGGCCCATCCCCGCTCCGCCGCGGCCCGCGGCACGCTGGCCATGTTCTACGCCGAGCAGCATCACCCCCGGCGCGCCGAGGCCGCCTTGCGCGCCGTGGTGCGCCTGGAACATGGCGCCCCGGCGGCGCGCTTTGCCCTGGCCCGCTTCCTGGCAAGCCAGGGCCATGCCCGGCAGGCGAAAGCGATTGATGTCGCCTTGGCGCGCGCGGCGCCGAATTTTCTGCCCGCGCGCCTGCAGCGGATCGAGATTGACTTCGCGCAAGGACGCACCGCCCGCGCGGGGAGCTTAGCGGACGCCTTGGCGCAAGAACATCCCCACCAAGCGGCGGTGCGCCTGCTGCGCGCGCGGATCGAATTGGCTTTGGGCCAGAGCCAAGCGGCGCTGCAGGACTTAACCGCCGCGCATCAGCTCAATTCCGGTCTCCCCGCGGTAGATGACCTGCTGGGACAGGCCTACACCCAGTTGCAGCAACCCATGAAGGCCATCGCGTCCTATCAGCGATCGCTCCGCGCCCACCCCCGCGATGCGCTGGCCGCCGCCGCACTGGCGCGGCTGTTGCTGGGCCAAGGCCATCCGAACCAAGCGCTCGACTACGCCACCCAGGCCAGCGCATGGCGGCCGCAATTTGCCGGGGCATGGTTGGTGCGAGGTGATGCGGAAGCCCAGTTGCACCAGAATTTCGCGGCCGCCAAGGACTGGCGGCAGGCGGAGCAACTGGCTCCCCGTCTTCCGCAGCCGTACTTGCACCTCGGCGGCGCGTACTTGCAGGGACGGGACTATCCGGCCGCCGAGCAGCAGTTTCAGCAAGGGCTTCGGCTGGCGCCGGGTGATCCCGCGGCGGTGGCGGGGCTGGCCAACGTGCAACTTGCCCAGGGCCATCCCGGCGCCGCCCTCCAGCTGGTGCGCGGCCAGGTCCGCCAGCGGGAGACCGCGCCGCTCGATGAACTGCTCGCCAGCCTCTATGCCCGGGAACACCGGACCGCCGACGCGGAGCAAACGCTGCAACGCGCGGTGCGGCTGTCTCCCGCGAGCCTGACGCCCTATCTGCTTCTCGCCAGCCTGTACGCCCAAGACCACCAGCTGCCCCAAGCAGAGACCGAATACGCCGCCGCCCTCCGGCGGCATCCCCACAATGCCGGCCTATGGACCATGACCGGAATGATTGCCGAGCAGAGCGGCGACGCGGCTGAGGCGCAACGCGACTATCGGCGCGCCTTGGCCATCGCGCCCGATTCCGGGGTGGCGAATAATAATCTTGCCTATTTATACGCGAAACAGGGGCGTGACCTGCCGCAAGCGCTGGTGCTGGCGCAGCGGGCGCTGCATGCGCTGCCGAACGTGCCCACGGTCGCCGATACGCTGGCTACGGTGGAAATCAAGCTGCATCTCTATGCCAGCGCCATCCCGCTGTTGCGCGAGGCGTTGCGTCAGCAGCCGCGGAACGCCAGCTTCCATCTCCATTTGGCTACCGCGCTGTTCGGCAATGGCGAGAAGCGGCGGGCGCGCGCCGAACTTTCCGCGGCATTGCATTTGAACGCAGCGCTCCGCCAGCGCGCGGAGGCGCAGCGCATTCTGGCCGCCCACTGAAGGCGGATTTCTCCCCGCCGCCTCGGGCCGAACCACGCCCCATCCGCTCACGGCTTCCCATTCCATGGCGCACGCGGCGCCCGTCCCGGACGGCTAGCGCGGGCGCGCTCCTTCCGGCAAGATGGAGACGGGGGAAACCGCCGCGGATGTTCCACCTCACCTATCATCAGATTCGGCCCAGTGAGTCCGCGCGCTACCTGTATTCCGTCACGCCGGAACAGTTTGCGGCGCATTTAGAGGTGCTGGCGCCGGCCGCCGCGCGCCTGCCCCCGGACGCCGCGATCTCATTCGACGACGGCGACGCCTCCATTTTCGAATACGCTTTGCCCCGGCTGGAAGCCCGCGGCGCCAAGGCCACGTTATTCATCACCGCGGCATGGATCGGGGCGCGGGCCGGATTTCTCAGCTGGAGCCAGCTGTCGGCGCTCGCCGACCTCGGGCACTCGGTG
>JAKAUF010000231.1 GCA_021827785.1 Acidobacteriota bacterium
CACCGCCGCCTGCCCGCCGCCGTGCGGCGCTCCGGGGGGCGGGAGTTTTCCCTTCCCCTGGGCGCGTGGCTGCGCGGGCCGCTGCGCCGGTTGGCGGAGGAAACGCTCTCCAGCGGCGGCGCGCTGGACGCGGAGTTGGATCGCGACGTCGTCGCCATGATGCTGCGCCATCACTGGTGCGGGCAGGTGGATTACAGCCGCCAGATCTGGAATTTGATGGTCCTGGCGCAGTGGATGGCCGCGGCCCGGGAACAGCCCCGCGCGGAGCCGGCGGCCCGCGCCCTGCCATCCGCGGCCTAGCCGGCGCCGGGAAATCGGCTGGCGCTTAGGCCCGCACGCTTGCGCCGCGCACCCGCCCGGCGGCCACGCTTGCGGACCCCAGGGGGTGACGCCGGCCCGCACGCCCGGTCCCGGCGGCATGCGGCCCGCGCTCGCTCGCATCCGCGGCGCGGCGCCTACCGCGGCGCGCCGGCGCCGCCCGCGCTGGATTCGCCGCTTAGGGCCATCCGGCAGAGTCGCTCGCACAGCATGGCGAAATCCCAGCCCGCCGCCGCCGCCGACTGCGGATACAAGCTCTTCGCGGTCATGCCGGGCACGGCGTTGGCTTCCAGCGCCCAAAGCTGGCCCGCGCCATCCAAAATAAAATCCATGCGGGCATAGTGGCGCAGCCGCAGCGCGGACATCATGGCGCGGCCCGCGGCGCCGGCGGCTTCCCGCGCCGAGGCGGAAACATCGGCGGGAAAAATTTCCCGCGTCGCGCCGCCGCGGTACTTGGCCTCATAGTCGAACATGGCGCTGGGCGCTCGGATCTCCCCCAACGCGAGCGGTTCGCTGCCCAGCATGCCCAACGTCAGTTCCCTGCCGGCGATGAACCGTTGCACCAGCGCGAAGCGATCCTCCGCCCAAGCCCGCTCCAGCGCCGGCGCCAGCTCCGCGGACTCGCGGCAAACCGCCATGGCCACCGAGGAGCCGCCGCTGGCGGGCATGACCACCGCCGGCAAATCCACCGCTGCTGGCAAGGGCTCGCCCGCGGCGAGGCAGACCCACGGGGGCGTGCGGATGCCATTCTGCACCATCAATTCCTTGGCGATGTGTTTGTCCATGGCCATGGCCTGACCGGCCCAGTCACTGCCGACATAGGGCTTGCCCGCCGCCTCCAGCAGCGCTTGCAAGCGGCCATCTTCGCCAAACGCTCCATGCACCAGTGGGAACACCACCTGCGCGGCGCGCAATGCCGGAGCGGCCAGCAGCCGCGCGGCGTCTAGGGCGGCGCGCAAATCGGCCTGCTCGGCGGCGCTCGGGGGAGCGCCGATCGGCGCGGCCAAAATCGCCGCTTCGGCGGCCGCCGCCAGTGGCGCACCGCCGCCGCACGGATCCAGCACGGAAACCTGATGCCCGCCGCGCCGCAGATGAGCCGCGACGTTGGCGGCGCTGGCCAAGGATACATTCCGCTCGGGCGAGTAGCCGCCGGCCAAAATGCAGATCGTTAGCCCAGCCATTTGCGGTTATTGTCGCCGGAAACGTCCGAACCGGCCAAAACGTCCTATATTGCTAGGGAGATGCCTGGCCGCGCCCGATGCCAGGCGACGGAGCCGCCAATATGCCAATGACCCTCATGGACGCATCGCCGTTTGACCGCGCCCGCGCCCGCCGCCGCAACTGGATCATCTTGGGCGTGGTGCTGGCCGGCCTGATCGCCTTCGCCATTCATTGGTATTGGCCGTATTACGAAGCGCGCAAGACCGTCAATCAGTTCATGACCGCCCTCGTGAAGGGAAATTACCAAGAGGCCTACGCCATCTGGCAAGCCAATCCCCAGGAGTACTCGATGGACTCCTTCATGCAGGATTGGGGCCCGAGCAGTCCCTACGGCGTCATTAAGACCTATAAGATCCAAACCGTCACCGTGCCGCCCGGGGGCGACGCCAGCGGCATGGTGGTCCTGGTGCGCATCAATGGCATTCATACCGATGCGCGGCTGTGGGTGCAGAACAGCAACCAGGAAATGAGCTTCTATCAGTTCTAGCCCGCCGGGGGCCGCCGGTATCCTGCCGGCGATAGGCTGCACGCCGGTAAGCGCCCCGCCCTATTAATGGGCTGGCTCCCGTGCGCCCAATCGGCTCGGCCGCCGTCCGCCCCGTGGAATGGGCTTCCGCCCGTGTGGCGGCGGCTTCGGCCCGCGCCCGCGGCGCTCCGGAGAGCGCCGTCCGGCGCCAGGCGCAAGCGCGCCGATCACCCGCCGGTCCTATTGCGCATCTTGGCCGCCGGCGCTGACGGCCCGGCCGCGCCGGAACGCGCGGCCCAAGACGAACCAGAGCACGAACGCGACCGCGACCGAGCGCCAGAGCAGGCGGAATTCCAGGGTGGCCGCGGTGAGCAGCAAAGCGGCCGCGAACAGCCACATCAATATCTCCCCCGCCCAGGCCTGCGCCCACGCCGGGCGTGCGCCGCTGGCCGCCAGGCGCGGGCGCCAGGCGGGCCACAAGGCGGGCACGCGGCGGCGATATTCCAGAAAGTCCGCGCCCTGCGTCCGCGCCAATTGCTCTTCCTCGCGGGCGATGAGGCGGGCGTAAAACACCGCATGCCCCAGCAGCAATAGAAGCAATCCCGGCGGGCTGGCGTAGGCGCCGAAGGCGAGGGCCAACAACAGGCCGCCCAAATATAAGGGATTGCGCAGATACCGGTAGGGACCATCGGCGACCAGGCGTTCGCCGTGCAAGCGCGGGTCGTGCACCACCTGGCTGTGCAGGTAGGCCGCGGCCCAGGTACGGAGCCCGGCGGCCGCGGCGGCCAGCAACGCCGCCACCAGCAGCAGCGCCCGCAGTTCGGCCCGGCCGGGCGCGGCCCGCAAGCTGCCCGCCAGTTTTTCCGCCAGCCACAGCGCGGTCGGACGATGCGCAAATCCGGATACGGCGAAGCCGGCGAAATAAATCGCCGCAAGAAAATAAAAGCGATAGCGGAACTCCGCCTCGCTGGCCCGTCCCGCCCAGCTCATGGCCGCTGGCCGGCGGCGGCCGCGCCGCCCCAGGCGGTGATGACGCCGGCGACGGCGCTGGCCGCCACCGTCAGCGGGCTGGCCAAATACAACTGTCCCGGGCCGCTGCGGCCGGGAAAATTGCGGTTCTGGGCGCTGATGGCGATCTGCTCCGGCCGCTCCGTGGCCCCCGGGCCGGCGTTGATGCAGGCGCCGCAACTGGGTTCGATCAGAATGGCGCCGGCTTTTTGGAACGTTTCCAGATAGCCTTGCCGCCGGCAATATTCCCGCGTCTCCTGCGAGCCGAACTGCAAATAAAACTTGACGTGCGCGGCGACCTTGCGGCCGGAGCGCAAGGCGTCGGCCAGCACCGCCGCGTACATGTCCATGTCCGCCTTCTTGCCGGCGGTGCAGGTGCCGCCGTAGGCAATTTCGATGCGCACCGGCGCCGGCAACTCATCCAGGAACACGCCTTTGCCGGGGTCGCCAGGCAGCGCCACCATGGGCCGCAGCGCGGCGGCGTCCAACTCGATGGTCTGCGCGTACTGGGCGCCGGGGTCGCTCTCCAGGCCCGCGCAGCAAGCCTCCGCTTCCGCCCGCGCCATGCCGCGCCGCTCCACCAGGAACTCCACCGCCTTCGCGTCCGGCGCGACGATGCCGGTGAAGCCGCCGATTTCGGCGGCCATGTTGGTCAGCGTCGCCCGTTCGTCCACGTTCATGGCCGCGACCGCCTCGCCGCCATATTCGATGACCTTGCCGATGGCCTGCCCGCTCTTGACGTAGTCCATCCGCAGCAGCGCCAGGATGATGTCCTTGGCGGTCACGTTGGCCGCCGGCCGGCCGCGCACTACGACCTTCACCGATTCCGGCACCCGCGCCCGCACGTCGTGGGTGATCCAGCTATTGAAAACGTCCGTGGTGCCGATGCCGAAGGCCAGCGCGCCGATCGCGCCGGAATGGGGCGTATGGGAATCCGAACCCACCACGATTTGGCCGGGCAGCGCGTAGCTTTCCAGCACGATGCTGTGGCAGATGCCCTCCGAGCCCTTGCGATCGCGCAGTTCGCCGTGCAAGCGGATGCCGCGCTGGCGGGCAAACTCCTCTTGCTTGAACTTCAATTGGGTCGCCAAATCCAGCAGTCCCATCGCCCGCTTCTGCGGCGAGATCACCTCATCCAAGAAGGTCAGGTGATCGCGGAAAAAGACGATCGAGGCGGGATCGTTGACCGGCTCGTTGGGCCCGACTAGTTGGTCGAAAAAGATCGCCGCCATGGGCGTCACGTACTCATGGCTGAAGCGCAGGTCGGCGCGGAAAAATCCCGCATCGCCC
>JAKAUF010000432.1 GCA_021827785.1 Acidobacteriota bacterium
GGCCCGCGCCAGGTCGTACCGGGCTCGGAGGTTGACCCAGAAATCCGGCGTCGTTCCGAAAAAACGAGCCAGCCGCAGGGCGGTCCCGGAGGTGATGGCGCGACGCCTGTTGACGATCTCGCCGATCCTCGGCGTCGGAACCCTCAGCGCCTGGGCCAGCCGGTTCTGGCTCAAATTCAGCGGCCGCATGAACTCCTCGTAAAAGATCTCCCCGGGATGAATGGGCTCCAGCCGTTTCGCCATTCTCGCCTCCGGGAACGCCGAATCGGTAATTCCACACGTAATGTGCCACCCGCGGGAGGCCCTAAATTGTTGACTCCGCAAGAGGGCGCGGACGAAGAACCCGGCGACCGTTGGGGGCGCCGGGGGCAGGTGGTATGTATCGGATTTGGTAGCAGGCGCGACGGACCCGCGCTTGGCCAGCAGCCCTGCGGACCGCCTGCCCCTAACGCACCAACCGCTCCAGCGCGCTCCGCACGGCGTCGGCCACCTGTTCCGGAAATATCAACGCCGGCGGATCACTAAACGGCCGGATATAATCCGACACCAACTGTAGAGGTTCGGGCCCTTGACGGTACAGCTTGAACCCGTAGGCCGATGCGTTCGCCGGTTCCATCACATGCACGCTCCAGCCCGGGTAATCGCGCATGACGGGCTCCAGCGCCTTTTCTGCCTGCGCGTTGTGCGTCGGGTGGCGGTGCTGAAAACTAATTTGGCTCACCACTAACTCCTACCGGAATCGTAGCACGGGGCTTCCGGGCGCTACGCCGATGGGCTATGCTGGGCGCCATGGTTGCGCCAGTGACCCACGCGGTGCAGACGCTCAGCGTTGGATGGAAGGAGTCCGAGGTATGGGCTGAGTGGGCTACGGCTGCCGGTGCAGTACTCGCGGCGATCTTTGCCGCCTGGGCGGTCGTGCGCGAGGGAAGGCTGCTGAAGACGGCGCAGGAGCAGGTGCAGGTCTCACAGCAGCAATTCGAGGCGATGCAGGAGCAGACGCGGATCGCCCAGGCTCAGGTCGAGGCGAGCGTAAGGCCGGTGCTTGTTTTTCTGGTGAAGGGACAAGAGTCCTGGCTGAAAAACGTGGGGAGTGGGCCCGCGCTTAACGTGCGGTACGGAGAACCCACCCAGCGGCTGAAGCCTCTGCCGAGGCCGGTCGAAGCTGCCGGGGAGTGCCCGTGCGGCCCGTTGACAATTATCAGTGCTCAACAAGTCAACGTCGAATACGAGAGCACGGACGGGACGAATTATCTGACCACGGCGCAGCGCCTCCCAGACGGAGCCTACAAACACACGGTCAGGCGGCGTGACGAATTGGGAGCCGAACGGACGCCTGCCCCTCCGCCCGCGGCATCCAGTCACCCATGAACTGCCGGTCGCCTGGGCGGGCAGCGACAATCTCTCGATAGACGGCAAGCCGCCGATCGCGGAACCGGGCGAGCAGCGCCGTGGGACCGGCAGCTTCGACAGCGCCGGGGCTAGCGGCCCGATCATCCCGTCGACGCCAGCGTGCGAAACGGTCGCTCGCGGCCCCACGGCACGGGCCGGGTTACAGCAGCGCCGAAGTTTTCTTTCGCGCGGGGGCGCAGCGTTGTTATTCGTGGGAGGTTCTGGCGGAGAGACAGGGATTCGAACCCTGGATACCCTTTCGGATATACACGCTTTCCAAGCGTGCGCCTTCAGCCACTCGGCCATCTCTCCGCGGCAAAATCGCCTCCCGCCCATGGCGGGCCGGGGCAATTTTGGGCTGACTACACGCGCTCTGCGCCGGCGGGAATTTGCATCCGTGCGACCGCTTCCATATCCGCCTTGGTCCGTCCCGGCCGGGGCAAGCCCTCGGCGTAGGGATCGAAATGGGCGTCCACCGCGGTAGCCACGTAGGGCCCATAGGCGAATGTCTGAAACGGATTGAACTCCGTCCGGGGCCCGGACGGATGCTGCACGATGCGAGTTTTCTTCCTGACGGCCATTGCGCTACCAGCAATTATACCGGCCGCGCGGCAGCCGCACGGCGGCAGCTGGACCGGCGGGGGTTGCGGGGGGCATCGTCCCTCGCCGCGGGCGCCTGCCGTCAAGCGCCGCCCTGCACGGAAACGCGCCTGCGGATGAGGCCATCCGCGCCCCCAGAGGGCGGCGCCACCCGCTAACGGGCTGCCGCGCCCGAGCTGCTCGTCCCGCGTCCCCCGTCCCTCATCCCGGGTCCCCAGCCCCGCGAAGCGAGCCCGCCGGGCTCGCTTCGCTAGTATTTGGGCACCGACGGGTCCACCTCATCCGACCAGGCCAAAATGCCGCCGGTCAGATTGCGGACCTTCGGGAAGCCCTTCTGGGCGAGGTACTGCGCGGCCTTGCCGGAGCGCGCCCCGCTGCGGCACATCACCACGATGTCGTGCTCGCGGTTCAGTTCCTCGATCCGCGCCGGCACCTGGCCCAGCGGGATCAGCGTCGCGCCCTCCAGGCAGCAGATCTCGTACTCGTGCGGCTCACGCACGTCGAGGATGAACACATCCTTGCCGCTGTCCAGTTCCTGCTTCAATTCGCTTGGCGTTACGGTTTGCATGGTGTCATCGGCGGCCTGGGGCGCGCTCTCCGCGCCGCGGATGCCGCAAAACTCCTGGTAATCAATCAATTCGTGGATGGTGCGGTTGGGCCCGCAGATGGGGCAGTCCGGGCTCTTGCGCAGCTTCAGCTCGCGGAAGCGCATCTGCAAGGCGTCGAACAGCAGCACGCGGTTTTTCAGCGGCTGGCCGATGCCCAAAATCAGTTTGATCGCCTCCATCGCTTGCAGCGTGCCCATAATGCCGGGCAGCACGCCCAGCACGCCGCCTTCGGCGCAGCTCGGCACCAAGCCCGGCGGTGGCGGCTCGGGATACCAGCAGCGGTAGCAGGGGCCGTCGGGCAGCGCCAGCACGGACGCCTGGCCCTCGAAGCGGAAAATGCTGGCGTAGACGTTGGGAATGCCGCTCAGCACGCAGGCGTCGTTGACCAGATAGCGGGTCGGGAAGTTATCCGTTCCGTCCACCACCAGATCGTAGTCGCGGAAAATCTCCAGCGCGTTTTCGCTGCTCAGCTTGGCGGCGTAGGGCACGACGCGCACGTTCGGGTTGATCTCCCGGATGGTCTCCTCCGCCGATGCCAGTTTGGACCGGCCGACGTCGGAGGTGCCATGGATGACCTGGCGCTGGAGATTGGTGAAGTCCACCACGTCGAAGTCCACAATGCCCAGCGTGCCCACGCCGGCGGCGGCCAAATACAAGGCGATCGGCGCGCCCAGCCCGCCGGCGCCGATGGCCAGCACGCGCGCGGCCTTCAGCTTGCGCTGTCCCTCCATCCCGACCTCGGGAATGATCAGGTGGCGGCTATAGCGGAGAATTTCGTCGTTGCTTAACACCGGGGCGGGCGCCTCAATGGTCGTTGCCATCATCATGCCTCCATTCGGTCCTTGCCGCATCGCTGGCGCGCTGGGCAAGGAACCAACTCCGTCCGCGGCGGGCGAAAAGGGAAATCTGCGCCGGCCGCCGGCGGGAAAAACAAAATAAATTGCGGGAACGGGGGACCCAGCTCAGCGCGGCGGGTCCGGGAGGAAGAAACGGAGGGTCAACATCGCGCCGCGGCAACGCTGCCGCCGGCGATGGAGGGGATGATGGAAACGGTGTCGGAACTCCGCACCGGGGTCTTTTCCTGGCCCGTGTAGCGGATGTCCTCGTCGTTCAGATAAATGTTGACAAAGCTGCGGAGCCGGCCCTCGGAGGTATACAGATGGCCTTGCAGTTGCGGGTGCGCCGATACCAACCGCTGGAGCACCTCGCCCACGTCATGGCCATCCACCTCGACCGCTTCATGGCGGTCGGCGTACTGCCGCAAGGGCGTCGGAATGAGCACCTTGACTGGCATTGCGAGGATGGAACCTCCCTGTTCCATATTCTTAGATGATACCCGGCCCAGAAGGTTTCGTGGGCGGCGGGGCCAGGGGCCCGGTTTTGCGCCGTAATTAGCGCTTTCGCCGGCTTTTCCCGGCAACCTTCTTACGCCGCGGCGCCGGCGTCCAGGGGTTCTTGGATGAAGTGGCTGCGGTCCTCCGCCAGTTCATAGGAGTTGGCGTCCTGCGCCCGCCCCTGCTGGATGCGGATGATCAAATAGGAGTAGCCGGGCCAGGCGGCATTTTCCAGGTCATACTGCGAGGGCCGCGCCGGATGGTTGGGATGGGAATGGTAGAACCCCACTACCTCCAGCCCGCGCTCCCGCGCCTGGCGCTGCGCCGCCAGATGC
>JAKAUF010000431.1 GCA_021827785.1 Acidobacteriota bacterium
GCGAGGGTCGAAGGCCAAGCGGCCCGCCCTGGCTGTAACCGCGCCGCGAACGGCAGCGTTGGAAAGGGTGAGCGAGGCTGGGGCCTAATCGCGCAGGCGCTGGGGGGAATTTCCCAGGGGCGCGTCCCAGGGCAGTCGCCGTGGTCCCGCAATGTCCTGCGCGGGAAGAGCGTAACGCGCGGCCGGCCGCGCGGCCCCGCGCCGCAGGTGATGGTTGCAGGCGTGCAAGGCAGTCCAGGTTATGGAGCAGCAAACGAACCGCAAGCCGCACTGGTACCGCTTCAAAAGCCGGCGATCGCGTTATGCGCTGCTGATCCTGGTGGCGGTGATCGTCGCGGTGACCTTGGGCCTGCGGCGCAGCGCTCCGCCGCGATACTTCACCGCCAAGGTCGTACGCGGGAACCTGACCGCCACGGTGCAGGCGACGGGTACGGTGAACGCAGTCACGACGGTCCAGGTTGGATCGCAGATCTCGGGGCGCATCAATAAACTCTTCGTGGACTTCAATTCCCCGGTCAAGCAGGGGCAGCTCATTGCCCAAATTGACCCAACCGTTTATCAAAACCAGGTGCTTTCCGCCCAGGCCAACCTGGACCAGGCGCAGGCCAACGTGCGCAGCTTGCAAGCCAATGTTGGAGTGGCCGCGCAGACGCTGGCGGGCGCAAAGGCGGCGGTGCAGCAGGCGCAGGCCACCTGGCAGGGGGCCAAGCTGATCATGGATCAGACCGTGCCGCTGTACCAGCAGGGCATCATGAGCCGGCAGCAGCGCGACCAGGCGGTGACCACGGAAGCGGCGGATCTGGCCGCGGTTCATGTGGCGCAGGCGGCGGTCGCGCAAAATCAAGCCAAGCTGACCGCGGCCCAGGCGCAACTGGCGCAGGCCAAGGCGCAAGCCGAGATGCAAGCGGCGGCGCTGAAGGTGGCGCAGACCAATTTGGATTATTGCAGTATTTACTCTCCGATCAATGGCGTAGTGGTAAACCGGGCGGTGGACGTGGGGCAGACCGTGGCCGCGTCGTTTCAAACTCCGACGCTATTCACCATCGCCCAGGATCTGAGCAAGATGCAGGTGGATGTGCAAACCGACGAAAGCGACGTGGGGAACATTCACGTCGGAGACGCGGCCACGTTCACCTTGGACGCCTTCCCGAACGAGGTGTTTCACGGCGTCGTCAGCCAAATTCGCATGAACGCCACCACGGTGCAAAACGTGGTGGAGTACGACGTGATGGTGAACTTCGACAATCCCGGCGGGCGGGTATTTCCCGGCATGACCGCGTACGTCAACATCCCCGTGGCCACGGTGCGCGAGCAGCTGCTGGCGCCGGCGGCCGCGCTGCGCTTCAAGCCGCAGATGACGGCGGCGGCGCTGGAGGCCGTGCTGCAACGGTATGGGATAGCGGAGCCGCGGGCGCGGGCGGCCGCCAGCGCGGTCCCGGCGGCGCGGGCGGCGGGTGGGCCCCCGGCCAGCGCGGTCAGCCCGGTGCGCCGCAGCGACATCGCCCTGCTATGGAAACTGGGCCCGAAGCGCGAGCTGATCCCGGTGCGGGTACAGACCGGCATCACCGACTTCACCGACACCGCCATCACCGTGCTGCGCGGCTCGCTCGCGCCGGGCGACGAACTGGTGACCGGCATGGTGGTCAAGTCGAAGGGATTCACGCCGATGCTGGGCGGGAGGCCCTAGCCATGCCCGCGCCGCTGCCCAGCGCCGTGGCCGCGCTCGAGCCGGACCCAGGGGCCGCGGCCGGCGAGGTGATCCGCATGGAAGGGGTGCACAAGGTCTATGACCTGGGCGAGGTGCAGGTCCATGCCTTGCGGGGGATTGACGTGCGGATCGGGCGGGGCGAATTCGTGGCGATCATGGGACCGTCGGGCGGGGGCAAGAGCACCTTCATGAACATCTGCGGCTGCCTGGACCGGCCCACCCGCGGGCGCTACTGGCTGGAGGGGCGGGACGTTTCGGAACTGGACAAGCGGGAGCGCGCCGGGATCCGCAACCGCCTGATCGGCTTCGTGTTTCAAGGATTCAATTTGCTGGCACGCACCACCGCGCTGGAAAACGTCGAGCTGCCCGGGCTGTACGCACGGCTGACGCCGGAGGAGCGGCTCACGCGCGCGCGGGCGGCGCTGGAGATTGTCGGCTTGGCGGAGCGCGCGGGGCACTATCCCAGCCAGCTTTCCGGCGGCCAGCAACAGCGCGTGGCGATTGCCCGGGCGCTGATGAACCGTCCCGCGATTTTGCTGGCGGACGAGCCGACCGGGAATCTAGATACGCGGACCAGCGTCGAGATCATGGAGATCTTCCAGCGGCTGAATGAGCAGGAGGGCCTGACGCTGGTGGTCGTGACGCATGAGCCGGACATCGCCCGCTTCGCGCGCCGCATCATCACCTTCCGCGACGGCCGCATCCGCCGCGATGAAGCGGTGGAGACCGGGCTGCGCGCCGAGACGGTGCTGGCGCAGTTGCCGCCGGAGACGGACGCGGACGGGGAGTAGCCATGGACCTGCAAGCCATTTTGCGCATCGCCATGCGCGCGCTGGCGCGAAACAAGATGCGCTCGGCGCTCACCATGCTGGGCATCGTGATCGGGGTAGCGGCGGTGATCGCCATGATCGGCGTGGCCCAGGGCGCCAACCAGCAGGTGCAAGACCAGATCGCGTCCATGGGCAGCAACCTGCTGTTCATCGCCTCGGGCAGCCACCAGGCCGGGGCGGTGCGGATGGGCTGGGGACAGACGCGCACGCTGACCCACGGGGACGAGGTGGCGATCGAGCAGCAGGTGCCGACGGTGGCGGCCGTGGCGGCGGGGGCCTCGACCCGGGCGCAGGTGGTCGCCGGCGGCAACAACTGGGGCACCAACATCACCGGCACCGAACCCGCCTATTTTTCCATCCGCAACTGGGATTTCGCCGGCGGCGGCCCGTTCACCAGCGAGGACGTGCAACTGGCGCGCAACGTCGCCGTGCTGGGGCAAACCGTGGTGCAAAACCTGTTTCCCGACAACCCGGATCCGGTGGGCCGGACCATCCTGATCGGCGGCGCCACGACCGGCACGGCCACGCCCGGCTCGGCGGCCGCCGCCGCCAGCACCACGAATGCCGCCGCCGGCGGCGGGCTCTCGCCCAATCTGCCGTTTACCGTGGTCGGCGTGTTGCAGGCCAAGGGGCAATCCGGCATGGGCCAGGATCAGGACGACGTGGTCTTCATTCCCTACACCACGCTGCAAAAAAAGATCACCGGCCAAGACTGGCTCAACTACATCGTCGCCTCCGCCGTCTCCAAGGACGCCACCGCCACGGCGCAGGAGCAGATCACCTCCCTGCTGCACCAGCGGCACCGGATTCCGCCCGGCCAGGCGGACGACTTCATGGTGCGCAGCCTAGCCGATGTCGCCGAGCTGGCCAACACCGCGGGCCAGATCATGACCTGGCTATTGGGCAGCATCGCCTCGGTCTCCTTGCTGGTGGGCGGCATCGGCATCATGAACATCATGCTGGTGTCGGTGACGGAGCGAACGCGGGAGATCGGCATCCGCATGGCCGTGGGCGCCACCGACGAAGACGTGCAGCGCCAGTTTCTGCTGGAATCCATTCTGCTCAGCATCGTGGGCGGGGTCGTGGGGATCGCCTTGGGCTTGGGGATTTCCTACTTGGTGGCGGCCTTGACGCATTGGCAGGCGGCGAACTCGGCGGAGGCCATTGTTCTGGCCGTCGCGTTTTCCGCCGCCATCGGCATCTTCTTCGGTTACTACCCGGCCCACAAAGCGGCGCGCATGGATCCCATCGAGGCCCTGCGCTACGAATAGCCGTTCATTGCTTGGCGTGGGCCCAGCGCGGCTACGCCGCGCGTTCCGCTTTTGCGCCCGGCTGGGGCGGGAACCCGGCCCGCCGCAGCCCAACTGACGCCTCGCCGGGGGCCGCGCCGCGGGCTCAAGCCCGCGGCCACACGCCCTGAAGGGCGTTCCACGGCCCGGGACCTTACCGGCGGTTATTCCACCGCCGGGATGTGGTTCTGCCGCATCAGCGCGTTCAGCCGCGCCAGGCCCACCTGCCGCCGGCGGCTCCAGGCGGTCAGCACGCGGTTCAGCGTGGCTTGCGCCTGTTGATAGACGGCGTTGTCGGCGACGGTAGGCGCGGCGTCGGCGGAATCCACATCTTGGGTCAGAGTGGCCAGCGTGCCGTTGAGCACGGTCAAGCCGCCGCCTTTGGCGCCCGAACCAAAGGGATTGGCGCTGGACCCCGCCGTGGCTTTCGCCT
>JAKAUF010000391.1 GCA_021827785.1 Acidobacteriota bacterium
ATCCAAGAAGCCTTGCGCAACCGCCCGGAAATTCAGGAGGACCGCTATAACCTGAAGACCCGCGAGCTGGAAGCCAAAGTGACCGGGATCGCGCTACAGCCGACGCTGCAAGTCGGCGCCTCCATTTCGGCCAGCGGCTTATCGGGCTTGCAGGTCAATTGCGCGGTCAACCAGTTTCCCTGCCCCGCGGGCGATCTCCGCGCGCCGCTGCCGGGCGGCATCACGCAGGCATTCACGCAGTCGCTCCACGTCACCTATCCCGACTACGCGGTCGGCTTCTCGCTCGCCGTGCCCTTGGTGAATCACGTCGGCCGCGCCGACCACGCCACCGCCGAACTGCAACTGGCGCAGGAGCGGGTCATCATCCGCAATCAGGAAAATAAATTGGCGCAACAGGTGGATTCCGACCTCATCGCCCTGGACGGCGCGGTGGCGAAACTTCAGGACGTCAATGCCTCCCGGCAGCTGGCCGAGCAGGCGCTGGCCAACGCCAAAGCCAAGTACCAAATGGGCGCCACGACGGTCTTCACGGTGATTGACGCGCAAAAGGCGCTATTGCAGCTCCAGACCGCCGCCATTCAGGCGCGGGCCGATTACGCCAAGGCGCAGATCAAGCTGGCGGAAGCCACCGGCACGATTCTCAGCCAGTACCACGTGCAACTGCGCGCGCCGCGCCGGGCGCAATTGGCGGCGCCGTCCCGCCGCGGCGGCCCGCTGGCGCCGGTGAACTGGAGCATCCCCCCCTTGGCCGGGGCCAATCACTAGCAGCGCCGGGAGGACACGGATACGAGCCGCAGCGACCATTCTCCCGGCCCGGAGAACCCGCCGAACGAGCGGGAAACACCGGCGCGCATTCTGCTGGCGGACGATCAGCCGGCGATCGTGGAATCGCTGCGCCTGCTGTTGAAGCCGGCGGGCTACGCGACGGAAACCGCCGCCTCGCCCGCGGCCGTGGTGGCCGCGGTGGAAGCGCGCGATTTCGACGTCGCGCTGGTGGACCTGAACTACGCGCGGGACACCACCACCGGCGCCGAGGGACTGGACCTGCTCACCCGCCTGCAACATCTCGACCCGTTCTTGCCCGTGGTGGTGATGACCGCCTGGGGCAGCGTGGACCTGGCGGTGGAGGCGATTCGCCGCGGGGCCCGCGATTTCGTGCAGAAGCCTTGGGACAATGCCCGCCTGCTGTCCATATTGCGGACCCAGATCGAGCTGGGCCGCGCCATGCGGCGGCAACTGAAGCTGGAGGCGGAAAACGAGTTTCTCCGCGCCGAGGGGCTGCCGGCGATGATCGCCGAATCCCGGCCGATGCGCTCGGTCATGGAGCTGCTGGCGCGGGTGGGGCCCTCGGGCGCCAATGTGCTGATCACCGGCGAGCACGGCACGGGCAAGGAGTTGGCCGCCCGCGCCCTGCACGCGCTGTCGCCGCGCGCCGCGAAACCCTGGGTGGCGGTGAACGTCGGCGGCCTTCCGGAAGGCGTGTTTGAAAGCGAACTGTTCGGCCATGTGCGCGGCGCGTTTACCGACGCGAAAGCCGACCGCATGGGCCGGTTCGAAATGGCCGACGGCGGCACGCTCTTTCTCGATGAGGTCGGCAACCTGGCGCTGACGCAGCAGGCCAAGCTGCTGCGCGTGCTGCAAACCGGGGAATTGGAGCGGGTCGGATCCTCGCGCACGCGTTGCGTGGACGTGCGCATTGTCAGCGCCACCAACATGAACCTGACGCCGGCGGCGGCGAGCGGCCATTTCCGTCCCGATCTGCTGTTCCGCCTCAATACGGTGGAAATTCACCTACCCCCGCTGCGGGAGCGGCGCGAGGACATTCCGCTGCTGGCGGGCCATTTTCTCGCCCACTTCGCCGCCCATTACGGCAAGCCATTCACCGCTTCCGGCGCCGGCTTTGACCCCGCCGCCATGCGCCTGCTGCTGGAATATCCCTGGCCGGGCAACGTCCGGGAACTGGAACATGCGGTCGAGCGCGCCGTCCTGCTCGCCGGCGGCGAGCGGATTACGCCCGCCGATTTGTCCCTGGCCGGGCCGCCGCCGCTGCCCGGTGGGTCCGACCGCCAGCTCGAAGAGATGACTCTGGAAGAAGTGGAACGGGTGCTGATTCAGAAGACGATGCAGCGCTGCGGCGGCAACGTCAGCCACGCCGCCAAGGCCCTAGGCCTGAGCCGCAGCGGGCTGTACCGCCGCCTGGAGCGCCACAAGCTCTAGCGGCCGCCCCTCCGCAAGCCCCGGGCGTCCCGGCCGGCGATGGGGTAGCCGCGCCGCACCCAATCCTGCGCGAAGCTGTGCGGCAGGTATAACAGCTCCACGTGGCGGAAGCCCATCCGGCGCGCCAGGCGCGCCGCGGGCCGGATGTTCGGACATTTCGGCCAGGGGCAACAGCCGCAGTACAAGATGATCCGGCGGTTGCGCGGCAGGCGCGCCAGCGCGCGGCGCAGGCGCATCCGCCCGGCGTGCCGGGAGGCGGGCCCGGCATAGCGGGCTCCAGGAATGTGCGCGGCGGCGTAGAGTTCCCGGAAGCCCACCTGGACAATCACCGGCCGCTGCCCCCGGCGCAACTGCGCCGCCAGGGCCGCGGCGGTGATGCGCCGGGGAGCGGGCACGGTACCCGCCGCGAACAACGGAGCGGCCGCCAACACCGCGGCAAACACGGTCGAGACCAGGGAAAGACGTTTGTGCATGTACCGATCATGCACCAGGCGAAGGCAGCAGCGCCGCAAATCTGGGCGTCTGGTGTTTTATCCTGAACGCGTCACCATGGCACCGGATCCGCAGCCGCAGCACCTGCACCTCCTGCCCAGGGAGAGCGCGCCGTGGCGCAAGGCTTGGGCCTGGGTGCGGCGGGCCGTGGACACCTCGCACTGGTTCCCGCACATTCCCCTGGGCATCGCCGTCGCCCTCGTCGGGCTGAGCTTGCTGCTGGCGGGCCTGCCCGGGGCTCGCGAACTGCTGCACGCGCAGCTGGCCGTGCAGACCATCCACGGCATGGGCATTCCGGGGCTGGCGCAGAGCGGTCTGCCCATCGTCGTCCTTGGGCTGGCGATGCTGCTGACCTCCATCGGGCTGCTGCTGCGCTCGCGCTTTAGCTGGATCGTGGCGCTCAGCCTGATGGTGCTGACCGCCGCTTTCGCCTTCCATTTCAGCCGCTCGCTCTACTCCACGGCTCTCGGCTGGGACTTGGCGCTGCTGGTCGCGCTGCTGGTCTTCCATCGCGCGTTCAACAAGAGCAGCCTGGCCGCCGGCACGCTGTTCGCGCTGGCCAGCAGCCTGCTGCTGGTCATCTACGCGGTCTTCGGCGCGCTGTACCTGGGGCGCGAGTTCCACCCGCCGATTCATCGCCTCTCCACCGCGCTGTACTATGCCGTGGTCACCATGTCCACGGTGGGCTACGGGGACATCGTGCCCGTGACGCTGCACGCACGAATGTTCACGGTGTCCATCATCATCCTGGGCATCACCGTCTTCGCCACGTCGCTGACGGCGATCGTCGCCCCGCTGATCAGCGGCAGCCTGCAACGAATTGTGCGCGAGGAGAAGCATATGAACCGCAAAGACCACTTCATCATCATCGGCAACACCTCGCTGGCGTACAACACCTACCGTGAACTGCAAAAGCGGCAGCAGCCGGTGACGCTGATCTTCGCCCAGCCGCCCGCGCCGGGCGACTTCGAGGGCGCCGACATCGTCGTCGGCGACGCCAATAATCTGGAGGTTTTACAGCGCGCCGGGGCGCCGCAGGCCCGCGCCGTGCTGGCGATGCGGGCCGACGATTCCGAAAACGCCTTCATCGTGCTGGCCGTCAAGGAGCTGGGCGGCAAGGTCAAAACCGTGGCGGCGATCAACGACGGCAAGAACATGGACCGCGTGCGGCGCGTCCAGCCGGACATCATGCTGGCCCCGCAGGTGCTCGGAGGGGAGATCCTGGCCATGGCGCTCAGCGGCGAAACGGTGAGCAGCGATTTCGTCCTCGACCGGCTGCTGAAGTTTGGCGGCGCCAAAGCGGGCGCCAGCTAGCATTGCTTGGCGCGGGCCCCAGCGCGGCTGCCCACCCCAACGCGCGCCGCTGCGCGTTGGCGACCCCGGGTTCGCCGCGCGTCCCGCTTACGCGCCGGCTGGGCCGCGGACCCCAGCCCGCCCCAGCCCAGCCGACGCGTCGCTCCACCCCAACGCGCACCGCTGCGCGTTGGGGACCCCGGCTTTGGGGGCCGCGCCGCGTCGCTTGCCGGGGGCGGGCCGCCGCGATTGCCG
>JAKAUF010000212.1 GCA_021827785.1 Acidobacteriota bacterium
TTGTTGGCGCTTTGGACACGGAATCCGAACGCTGGGACGGCGCCCGGCAGGCGAGAGCGGCGCAACCGCCCCCGTGTGCTCGGAACGCCCTTGACACCGGTGGGCATTCTCATAGATGGAACGGGTACGCCTACGTCGCCAACCAGCCGCTCACGGCCGCCGACCCGCTGGTGCTAGCGGTTCCTTGCGGCGGCATGTTCGGCGGACCGTGCGGCGGCGCCCTCGCCGGTCCGACCCCGGGGCATACCCAGCGCGTCGTTCACAATGGCCGACGCCAGACGCTCCCGACCCTTCTAGCCATCATGTCCTGGTCCGGGGAGGCAATCACCGCGTCCGTGGGCGGCTTCATTGTCGCCAACCTGTTCCTGTTCGCTCTGGCGCCGAGACACGCAGCGTGC
Organism: Acidobacteriota bacterium; assembly: GCA_021827785.1. Classification (GTDB taxonomy): domain Bacteria; phylum Acidobacteriota; class Terriglobia; order Terriglobales; family SCQP01; genus JAKAUF01. The sequence goes on from JAKAUF010000212.1 coordinate 399, forward strand.
TTCGTTGCCTGGTGGGCGCGCGGCTCGCCAAGGTGGCGCGTTTCCCCGCGTGCCGCGGAGCCAGTCGCGCGGCTGATGAGCGGCCTGGCCGCCGCGGCGGCAACCTTCATCCTTTACGCGGCGCTGCTCGGCGCGCCCCCCGGGCGGGCGGGCGGGGCGCCCCACGGGGTCCAGGCCGCATTATTTATGCTCGGCGGCGTCCTCGTGACCAGCCTCGCGGCGATCCTGGGTCTCCTGTGGGCCGCGACGCCCGCCGTATTTTGGGATATCCAGAGGGATTGGTTCAATAACCGGCAGGCCGCGGATCGAGATTGGCGCCGCCGGAACTCGGGGTCGGCCCGCGCATTGCGGGCGCGGCAATTTGCGCATTTGCGGTATTCATGGGCGCCGCCTTTGCCAGGGCGTTAATCTGTGCACTGGGCCATTTGCGCCGCTAGCGGGCAAAGGGCCTTCCGGCCCCCCGCGCACTTTCTGAGGGCCGCAAACGCAACGGACCAAAACCGACATCCTTTTGCCGGGCGGCGCCTGCTCCTCGCGGAGGAAGGCGGCGGGCGTCGCATAACCGTCCAACTCGGGCCTATCCGCCACCATGCTCAAGACGCCTCCTGTCAGTACCGCATCGTGGGCTTCGGACCGGATGTGACGCGAGAGATTTGGGGCCTGGACTCCATCCAAGCGATCCAGCTCGCATTAACCGCGATTGGCTCCGACCTCGACGCCCGCGGCGCGGGCGGCGGCTACTGCATCGAGGGAGACACCGACGGTGAGCCTGGCCACGGGTTCCCGACCGTTGCACCGAGCACCGGAACCTGAGCGCGCTGTTTGGGCAGCAGTGACTCTTCCGGGCTTGCGCTTATCCCCGTTCGCCGACCTCCCCGCTCGATTGATTCCGATGTACCATTAATGGTACATTCAATGAAGCAAAATCTGAAACGCTTGCCGGCGCGCTTTTACCGCTCTGGCAATGGCCGCGAGCCCGTTCGCGAGTGGCTACGGGGTTTGGATGCAGTGGATCGCCGGATTATCGGCGCGGACATAAAGGACGTTGAGTTCGCTTGGCCGATTGGGATGCCGCTGGTGCGCCCACTGGGCCGGGGTATCTGGGAGGTGCGGAGCAGCTTGCCGCAGGGCCGGATCGCCCGCGTCCTGTTTTGCGTCGAGCGGGAGTGCATGGTGCTTTTGCATGGGTTCATGAAGACAACCCAGAAGACACCCACGATGGATCTGGACCTTGCGATTCGACGCCGGAGGGGAGATTGAGCATGAAAAAGCGGAATGTGGGATCCAGCTTCGACGACTGGCTTCGCAGCGAAGGCATTTATGAGGAGGTCAGCGCGGCGGCCATCAAGAGAGTCGTGGCGCGTCAGATTGCGAGCGCGATGCAGCAAAACAGCCTTTCCAAAACCGAAATGGCGAGGCGCATGCACACCAGCCGCACCGCGCTTGATCGCCTGCTTGACCCCGACAACGAGGCCGTAACGCTCGCCACTTTGCGGAAGGCGGCGACGGCCGTTGGTCGTGAGCTGCGGCTGGAGCTCGTGTGAGGCTGTGGTTGGATGCGGCGTCAATGACTGGCGCCGCGGCTCCAATCTGGCTCGGTTAAGCGCTCCAACCCGTCCCGCACGGTGCCATGGGCGCTCATCCGCACCAGTCGTTGCAACGAGCTACCTTGTGGTTCGGTCTTGACACGCAAGAGGTCAGCGGTTCGAGTCCGCTCGTGCCGACCCCCGACCCGTTGATTGCGCAGATTCAGGCTCTACGCCGCCGACGGCGCTAGCCCCAACGGACCGCCGCCGGCTCGCATGCACAGCGGGCAAGAACGGCCCGCCGAATCCGCCGGCATTTGGCCCGGCAGAAGGGGTGTCCGCACCCCCGCGCCTCCCGGGGCTTGGGCCCCGCGCCGACTACCGCCCTGCCGCTTGGACGCGCGCCAGCCGGCGGGCGGCTTCATCCAGCGTGGGGTCTTGTTTGGAGAAGCAGAAGCGCACCTGATCCGAGCCGTCGCCGGCGCGGTGATAAAAGCTGGAGCCGGGCACGCAGGCCACGCCGATCTCCGCCGTCAGCCAGCGGGAGAACGCCACGTCATCCGGGCCATGCGCCGCCAGGAACGGCGCGCAATCGGCCAGCACGTAATACGCCCCTTCCGGCCAAGCGCATTGGAAGCCCGCCGCCTGCAACTGCGGCAAAATCCGCTTGCGCCGCGCGGTATATTCCGCCGCCAGCCCGCGGCAGTACGCGTCCCCGCCGGCGATCGCCCGCGCCGCGGCGATTTGCAGCGGCGCCGGCGCGCCCACGGTCAAGAAGTCGTGCACCTTGCGGATGCCGCCCGCCAGCCGCGCCGGGGCGATGGCCCATCCCACCCGCCATCCGGTCACGCTGAACGTCTTGGAAATCCCGCTGATGGTCACCGTCCGCTCCGCCATGCCGTCCAGCCCGGCCAGCAGCACGTGCGGCCGGCCGTCGTAGACGATGTGCTCGTAGATCTCGTCGGTGATGGCGATGCAGTCCCACTCCACGCACAGGTCGCGAATGAACTCCAGCTCCGCCCGCGTGAAGACCTTCCCGGTCGGGTTGTTGGGCGTGTTCAGGATGATCGCCCGCGTGCGTTCATTGAACGCCGCCCGCAGCTCCGCCCGGTCGAAGTTCCAGCCGTCCGGGCTGGGCCGCAGCGGGACGAAGCGCGGCGCCGCGCCGCTCAAAATGGAATCCGGCCCGTAATTCTCGTAGAACGGCTCGAAGACCACCGTCTCGTCGCCCGGGTTCAGCACCGCGATCAGCGTCGCGATCATCGCCTCGGTCGAGCCGCAGCACACGGTCACGTGCGCGTCCGCCTCCACTGGCAGCTGATACCACCGCTGATATTTGCCGGCGATCGCCTGCCGCAGCTCCGGGTCGCCCCAGGTCACCGAATATTGGTTGATGTCCGCCGCGATCGCCGCCGCCGCCGCTTCCTTGATGAAATCGGGCGCGGCGAAATCCGGAAAGCCCTGCGCCAAATTGATCGCGTTGTGTTCCATTGCCAGCCGGGTCATCTCCCGGATGACGCTTTCGGTGAATCCCTGCACCCGTTGTGAGATGCCCCGCGCGGAGGCGGTCGTCGGCGTCGCTGAACTCAATGGCTGTCTCCTTCGTGCTCCCGCGCCGCTTCCGGCGCCGGCGCCTCCGTTCCGTCGTGCCGGAACGGTTCATCGTGACCCGGGATAATGATCCCCCGAAAGGCGTCCACGCGCCGCCGGGATTCTTGGTACTGCGCGAGGTTGTGCGGCGGCATGTCCAAGCCCACCGTCGCCTCGTCCTGAAACGCCCGCGCGTCGCCGGCCACCAAATACGTTCCGTCATCGCCGTCCACTTCCAGCGCCACGTGTCCCGGCGTGTGTCCCGGCGTGGGGATCAGCCGCAGTCCCTCGAACGGCCATGGCGCCTCCTCGATCCAGCGGTACCGTCCCATCTCCCCCAGCATCGCCGGATCCCACAGCCAGCGGATCAGCTGTAGCACGCGCGCCTGATCCATGCGCTCGAACTCGTCGTCGGTCACTTCCGGATAGAACGTCCGGAACACCTCCCGCCGCGTCTCGCCGCCGCAAACCGATTCGTAGATCGGCACCGCCCATTCGTAATCGCGCCGGCTGCCATAGACCATCGCCGCCGGAAACATCGCATTGCAGCCGATATGGTCCAAATGGAAATGCGTGTTCACCACGGCGGTGATCTGTTCCGGCGTCACCCCCGCCCGTTCCAGTCCGTCCCGCAGCACCGAATCGTGCGAGGAAAACCCCGTGTCCACCAGCACCCGCTCGCTGCCCCGCGTCAGCAGCGCCGAGCAGGATTGCAGCGGAAGTCCCGCCATTACGATTTCCACTTTCCAGCCGCCGGTCCGCCGCGGCCCGCCCACATGGTGCCAGCCGTTGCGCTCCTGCCAAGCGCCGTCGCCCATTACGCGGCCTCCATCGGCAGGCTCACCGTAAAGCTGCTGCCCGCGCCTAGGGTGCTGGTCACTTCCACCTGTCCATGGTGCAACTCCGCCACCCATTTGACCATCGGCAGCCCCAGGCCGCAGCCGTCGGCCAACCCGCGCGCCCGTGATTTGTCCGCCCGGTAGAAGCGCTCGAAGATCCGCGGCAGGTCTTCTTCCGCAATCCCAATTCCGCTGTCGCGCACTTGCACCCGGGCCTGTGCCCCGTGCCTTTCCACCCGCACCTCGATGCGTCCGCCGCTCGGCGTGTACTTTAGGGCATTATCCATCAGGTTCAGCACCATCTGCCGCAGCCGCAGGCTGTCCGCCTTCAGCGGCACCGGCGCCGACGTCACCGCCCGCAGCTCCACGCCCCGGGCCTGCGCCACCACCTGCATCTGTTCGGTCAAATCCCGCACCAGTTCGTTCAAATCCATCGCTTCCAGCCGCGGCTGCACCTCGCCGGCATCCGCCTGCGCCAGCACCAGCAGATTGCGGATCATCCGGTTCAGCCGGTCAATCTCCTCCAGGTTGCTTTCCAGCACGCGCCGGCACTCCGCCAGCGGCACGCGCGACATCAGCGCCAGCTCCGTCTCTCCCTGGATGGCTTGCAGCGGCGTCCGCAGCTCATGGCTGACGTTGGCCGCGAAGTCGTTCATCTGCTGGAACGAGGCCTGCAGCCGCGCGATCATGGCGTTGAAGGTCTCCGCCAGTTCCTCCAGCTCGTCGCCGCGCCCGCTGGCCGGAATCCGCTGGCTCAAGTTGGAGGCGGTGATCAGCTGCGCCGCGTGCGTCACCTCCGCCACCGGCCGCAGCGTCCGCTGCGCCATCACCGATCCCGCCACCCCGCTCACCGCCACCGTCACCGGCAGCAGCATCAGCATCACCCACAGGAAGGTTTCCAGCGCGTCGTTGATCGGCTTCAGCCGCGTGCCGATTTGCAGCAGATAGGGCTGGTTGTTCGGCCCGCGCAGAATGGCGTTGGCGAAGCGGATCTCTTCTTCCCGCGGCCAGCCATGGGTGGTGAAGGTCGCCCGCTTGGCCAGGATCCGTTGCAGCTCGCTCGGCTGGAGCGAAAAGCCCAGCCCCTTCAGCTCCGGCGACTGCTTCACCAGCCGCCCGTGGGAATCGGAGATTTGCGCGATGCGGAACAGCGCGTTCAGGTTCGCGCTGCCGTCCGGGCCCGCGTTGCGCGCCGCCAGCTCCGGCTGGCCCTGGGGCGTGAACTGGATGTACTGCTTGACGTAATCCGCCTCGTTTTGCAGCTCGTTGTCTATGTTCCAGTAGATGATCCAGGTCAGCAGCCCATACAGCGCCGCCGCCGCCAGCACCAGCGTCACGCTGAAGATGGCGGTGTATTGCAGCGTCAGCTGGCCGCGCACGCTGGTGGGGCGCAAAAAGCCGATGCGGATCTGGGGCGCGCGCAGTTTCATGATGCTTCCGGCGCTTTCTCCGGCGCCTCGTCGCGCAGCATGTAGCCCACGCCCCGGACGCTTTGGATCAGCTTCGGTTCCCGGTCCTTGTCAATCTTATTGCGCAGAAAGCTGATGTAGACGTCAATCACATTGGTGAAGCTGTCGAAGCTGGCGTCCCAGACGTGCTCGGCGATCATGGTGCGCGTCACCACCTGGTTGGCGTTCCGCATCAGGTACTCCAAAAGCATGAACTCCTTGTTCGACAGCTCCAGGTCCTTTTCCCCCCGCCAGGCCTTCCGTTTCACGGGATCCAGCACCAAATCCCCCACCCGCAGTTGCAGCTTCAGCTCCCGCCACTCCCGCCGCAGCAGCGCCCGCACCCGCGCCCGCAGCTCGGCGTAGGCGAAGGGCTTAATCAGGTAATCGTCGCTGCCGATTTCCAGCCCCCGCACCCGGTCCTCCACCGCCGTTTTCGCCGTCAGTATCAAGATCGGCACGTTGGGATTTTTTTTCCTGACCGTGGACAGCACCGAGAACCCGCTCACCTTCGGTAGCATGAGGTCCAGGATGATCAAATCGTATTCGCCGGAATCGGCCAGATACAGCGCTTCTTCGCCGTCCGCGGCCAAGTCCACGGCAAAGTGGTCTTGCTGCAATCCCTTGCGTAGGAACTGCGCCACCTTGTGCTCGTCTTCCACCAGCAAAATGCGCATCTCGGGCGAATAATAAATCTCAGGGCCCGCCGGGCCGGCTCTGGAGCGCGCCTTCGTTCGCCGTTCCCGGGGCGGTCCCGCATGGTCTCGCCCCTTCGCCCCAGCGCTACCGCGAAGTCTCTCATTATAATGGTGAGAATCGCAGTCTGCACCTTTCGCCAGGAGCGTCACTCGCCGGTGTCCGTCCGTTTTACCCCTTCTGGCCGCGCGCTAGCGCTGGCCCTCGCTACGCTGTTCGCCTTAGCCCTGCCGCTCGCCGCCCGGCAGCCCGGCGCGGCTGCCGCCCCGGCGCCGCCGAGCACCGCCGCTACCCTGAAGCGCGCCGGGCAGCTCATCGAATGGGGACGTTGGAAGGAAGCCCGCACCCTGGTCGAAACCCAGTTGGCGAAAAGCCCCAACAACGCGCAGCTGCTGGCCTACGACGCTCACATCCAAATCGCCTTCGGCAATACGCATCTTGCCCTGCGCGAGGCCCATCGGGCGGTAAAGCTCGATTCGACCTGCGCCCGCTGCCATCTCTATCTGAGTGAAGCCATGGGGCAAAAGGCCAAGCACGAGAGCAAGTTCTTTGCCTTGATTGAAGTCCACAAAATCAAGAAGCAGCTCGAGCTTGCCAGCCGCTACGGTCCCAATATCGGCGATGTCCATTGGGGCTGGATCAACTTCTACCTCGATGTTCCCCCAGTGGCCGGCGGCAACATCAAAGACGCCTACGCCCAGGCCCAGGCGCTTGGGCAAATTGACCCGGTGGACGGGCTTATCGCTCAGGCGACGATTGATCTGGCCGTTGGACGTCCCGCCGCCGCCCTGGCGGCGTATCGCCAAGCCGCCACCCGCTACCCCAACGATCCCCGCGGCATTTTCGACCTTGGGGTTACGCTGTTTCACCAGGGCCACTACGTCCGCGCCGCCCGCTATCTGCGCCGCGCCCGCGACCTCCAGCCGCAAAGCACGCTCTACGCCGGCTACTACGCCGCCACGCTGATCCATCTGCGCCACCATCGCAAGGCGCGCCGCGTTCTCGCCGCTACGCAGCCCCTGCATCCCGACAGCCGCCTGGCGGACTACCTCACCGCCAAAGCGCTCCAGAGCATCGGCCAGGATTTCTCCTGGGCCCGCCGCCTGGTGGCCGCCTACCTCGCCGCTCCGCCCGAGCCCGACCAGCCCACCCATCATCAGGCTCGCGCCCTCCTGGCCAGCCTGGGTTAGCGCGGCTGGGGCGGTCGCCCCGGCGGCCGGGCCGGTCCTGGCGCCAGCGGCGGTGCGCCCGCCGCGGCGGCCGGCCGGGTCGCCACCCCGCGGCAAGTAACCGCTCGGCCGGGGTGAGCGAGGCCCCCGGCCAGGCCGGGCGCGCAAGCAGGGGTCTGCGCCGCGGCACACAAGTCGGTCGGGAGGCCCCGCCGCAGGCGGGGCCGGGGCGAGACGCCCCGCCGCAGGCGGGCTGGGGCTGGAGGCCTGGCCGCAGGCAAAGCTGGGGCCCGCGCCCGTCCGCGCAGGGCAAACGGCAGGCCGGCAGCAGCGGCCCGCGCCGCCGCGTATCGCTCCGCCCGCGCGTGAGCTCCCGCATGAGAGCTCCCGGATGTGAGTTATTGTTACCTCCATGTCGGCTTCCAACCCGGCCACGCTTGCCCCGCCGCATCGTCTGGACCGCGGCGATTGGCGCCTGATCGTCATCGCCATCCTGATCGCCGCCGCCTCGCTGGCCGTCGCCTACCGCTATTTCCACCGCGCCTTTCCCGCCGCATCCATTGATTTCCGCCTCACCCGGTCCCAAGCCGCCGCCAAGGCCCAGACGTTTCTCGCCGCCCATGGCTGGTCCACCGCCGGCTACATCCACGCCGCCCAGTTCGGCTATGACCCGCTGGCGCAGGTCTTTTTGGAGCGCGAACTCGGTTTGGCCCGCAGCCAGCGCCTCATCCCCAACCGCGTCGCCCTTTGGCGCTGGCAGAACCGCTGGTTCCGGCCCCTGCACCGGCAGGAGTTCGACGTTGCGGTCACGCCCGGGGGCCGCGTCGTCGGCTTCGCCCGCCGCCTCTCGGCGGATGCCCCCGGCGCCAATCTTTCCCCCGCCGCCGCCCAGCAGCTCGCCGAGCAGTTTCTCCGCCGCTCCATCCTTCCCGCGCATCATCTCCAACTCAGCGACCTGGCCCTGGTGTCCTCGGTCATTCGCCACCGCGCGCATCGCACCGATTACGTCTTCACCTGGCGCGATCGCGCTCCCCTGGAAACCGGTCCGCGCGTTCCCGCCTACGTGCGGCAAGCCCAATATCGCCGGCAAGTGACCATCCAAGGCGCGGTGGTGGGCGGCTATCGCGAATATCTCCAGCTGCCCCAAGCCTGGGTACGCTCCTATCGCCGGCTGCGCTCGGAAAACCAAACCGCCAGCGTCATAGACACCGCCGCCATTCTCCTTCTGGGCCTAGCGCTGCTGATCGCCCTGGTGCAGCACGTCCGCCGCGCCGAGGTTCGCTGGCGCGCGCCCATTTGGATCGGCGCCGTCGGCGCGGCGCTGGATTTTCTTTCTTCCCTGAACCAAATCAGCCAAGCCAAATTCGCCTACGACACCACGCAGTCCTACGCCTCCTTTCTGGCCAGCTCTTGGGGTTCGTCGCTGCTGTCCGCGCTCGGCGTCGGGCTATTTCTCTGCCTGCTCGCCGCCGCCGCCGAACCCATCTACCGCGCCTACTTTCCCCGCCACATCGCCCTGGAGAAATGGATCACCTGGCCCGGCGTCCGCAGCAAGGCCTTCCTGCGCAGCGTGGTTCTGGGCTTGATGCTGGCCTGCTTCTTCTTCGCCTACCAAACCGTCTTCTACCTCATCGCCAATCACTTCGGCGCCTGGGCGCCGGCCGACATTCCCTACGACGCCCTGCTCAGCACCCGCTTCCCCTGGATCTTCGTTCTCCTCATGGGCTATTTCCCCGCCATCTTCGAGGAGTTCATGTTCCGCATGGGCGCCATCCCGCTGTTCGCCGGCTGGTTCTTGGGCCCGTCCGGGAGCAAATCGTCCGGCGCCGGATCGTCCGGCGGCCCGTCATCGGGCCCAGCGGCATCCAGCCGCCGCTACTCCTTCGCCTCCTGGCAAGTTTGGGGCGCCGTCGTTCTCGCCGCCTTCATCTGGGGCTTCGGCCACTCCGCCTACCCCAATGAACCGTTCTTCATCCGCGGCGTCGAGGTCGGCATCGGCGGCATCATCCTGGGCTGGATTCTGATCCGCTTCGGCATCCTCACCACCGTCGTTTGGCATTACACCGTGGACGCCATCTACACCGCCCTGCTGCTGTGGCGTTCCCCCAACTGGTATTTCCGCCTCAGCGGCGGCGTCACCGCCCTCATCGCCGCCCTGCCGCTGCTGCTCGCGGTGTTCTGGTATTGGCGGACCGGCGGCTTCGCGCCGGAATCCGCTCTCACCAACGCGGCGCTAATCCCCGCGGGAGCGGCGCCGCCGCGCGGCGCAGCTTCGCCCGCCACGACCGCGCCGCCGCCCGCCGTTGGACCCGGCGCCGGCCCGCACCCAGCGCCCGCAAGCGCCGAAGCGCTGAGCGCCGAGGCGGGCGCCGCGCGCCTGTCCCCGGCGGCGGAGCCGTTTACCGGCGCCGCCTATCGCGCCATTCGTCCGGCCGTCTGGCTCGCCGGGGTTCTCGCCGCCGCGGTCCTGCTCGCCGCTTTCTTGCTGCCCTGGAGCAGTTGGAGCCGCGTCACGCCCTTCCGCGTGTCTCGTTCCGCCGCCATTTCCGCCGCCCGCGCCTATCTTGCCGGGCAGCATGTTTCCACCGCCGGTGATCGCGCCGTCGCCCTTTTGGAGCCGCGGGTATCGCCGGTGGCCGCGCATCTCATCTTCACCGCCGCCGGCCGCGCCGCCGTCCTCCATGCCTATTCCGGCAACACCCCCGCCGTGGCCTGGCGCGTTCGCTTCTTCCGCCCGTTGCACGCGGCGGAGATGTCGGTCTGGGTGTCCCCCGCTGGCGGCATCGTCGCCTACGATCGCCAGCTCGCCGACACCGCCCCCGGCGCATCGCCTTCGCTTGCCGCGGCGCAAGCGGCGGTCCAATCCGCGCTCGCCCGTTCCGGCGTTTCCATCGCGGGGCTGAAGTTGCTGTCCGCCTCGCAGCAAACCCGCCCCGCCCGCGTGGATACGCATGTCGTCTGGCAGGCGCCCGCCGCCGCTCCCGGCGGCGTGCATTACCGCCTGAGCGCCGGCCTTTTGGGCCAGCAATTCGGCGGCTGGCTCGCCACCTGGCACGCCCCCCAAGCCGCCCGCCGCGCCTATGATCAATCCACGCTTCCCGGCGCCATTCTGGCGTTCTTGCGCATCCTCCTCATCGCCGCCGCTTTCCTCTTGGTCGCCTGGCGCGCCTACCAATTTGCCCGGCGTTCGGATGCCTCCTGGCGGCCGCTGCTGCTTTGGGGCCTGGCCGCCGGGCTCGCTCTCGCCGCCACCACCTTGGTTGGCCTGCCGCGCCTGGAGATGGCCTATCCCAACACCATCCCCTGGTCCGCTTGGCTGACGCTGCTCGTCGTCGCCGCCCTCACCGCCGGCATCGCCGGGTTTCTCGCCACCGCCGCTCTGTTCGCTGCCGCCCGCCATTCCGCCCCCGCCGCCTGGGCCGGGCTGCGCTCCGCCGCCGCGCGCCGCGCCTGGGCCCGCGACGCGTACGCCGCCGGCCTGCTGGCTCTAGCCTGCGTCGCCGGGTGGCAGCGGTGGCTGGGCCACGCCAACGCTCGGTTCCACCAGTGGGGCACGCTCGCGCTTCCCGATCCCAGCAGCGCCAACCCCCTCCTGCCCGGTTTCGCCGCCGCCGTGGGCGCCATCGTGCACAGCCTTTGGATCGCCGCCTTCCTCGCCGTTCTCTTTCCCTTCGCCGTGCGCCTCTGGCGCCGGCGCCGGTGGGCATGGCTCGCCGCCGGGTTCGTCCTGCTCATCCTCGGCACCCTGCCGCCCATCCACAGCGGCCCGGCCTTCCTGCTGCAACTCGGCCTAGGAATCCTCGCCTGGGGCCTCGCCATCGCCTTCGCCGTTTTCTTCCTTCGCGCCAATCCCTTGGCGTATCTCTCCGCCGGTTTTCTCACCGCCGTTGTTCCCAGCGGCCTGGCGTTCTTGTCGTACGGGCCCAGCGCCTATCATTGGGCCGCCTACACGCTCTTCGTTCTCGCCGCCGTTTGGCTGGTATGGCTGGCGGTGCAAGCGCGCACTCCCACCGCCGCCCGCGCCACGCCCGCGTCCTGACGGCGCTCTCCCAGCCGTTAGGTGGCTAAAGCCGCCACTACGTTGCGCTAGGCCGCCGCAGCCGGGCGGTTTAGCCGCGCCAAATGGACTGCCGGTAGTGACACAATTTCTGTCCGTGCGGGCTGATTCTAAACAGCTTATTCGCCGCACCACGGCGAAAATGTCATTCGTGTCATCGCCGCCAGCGTGCTGATTCCGCGCTCTTCGCCCTCCCGTCTCCGCTTTCAGCGACGCCAGATTCCCCACTTTCGTGCAGCCCCGTCGGCGAACTCGGAATGCAATTGTTCCTTGGGCACCTGGCGACTGCCGGGCGGGCAGCGGCGTCGGGCGAATGACCTCGCGCTGCCGGCTGCCGGGCGCCGTCCTGCTATCTGGCAACGGGTCAGCGTTGCGGGCGCACCGCGTCAGCGCCGCCGTGCGCCCGCACCATGCAATCCGGTTATCCGCCACGGACCACGATTCCTCGCCGACATGGTCATGTTAGGATGACCATAAATGAGGCAAATGAGCGCTGCCGATTTCAAAGCGCGCTGCCTGGCCGTGATGGACCAAGTCCGCGCCACCGGCGAGCCGGTGACCGTGACCAAGCGCGGCGTGCCCGTGGTGCGCGTCGTGCCCGCCCCGGCCGCCGCGGCGGATGCCCTCGGCTTCATGGCGGGAAAATTTCGCATTACCGGCGACATCGTCAGTCCCGCCACGCCGTTGTCGGATTGGTCCATATTCCGCGACGCGCCCCCGCCGCGGCCGATGCGGCGCCGCGGACCGCGGCGGACGCAGGCAAAGTGATTCTTCTCGACACTCACGCCCTGCTTTGGATGGGCGGCGAACCGCGGCGCCTTTCGGCGGTCGCGCGCCGGGCCATCCAGCAGGCTCCCGGCTCCGGCGGCCTCGGCATCGCGGCCATTTCGCTCTGGGAAGTCGCCTGGCTGGCGGCACGCGGGCGCATCGTCCTGGCCACAACGACTGCCGCATTCCTAGCCGAGCTAACCCAGCGCACCGCGATCTACCCCATCACCTCCGAGATCGCCGCGTTGGCGGCGAGCTTCGGGCCGGATTTTCCGCCCGATCCGTGTGACCGGATCATTGGCGCCACCGCGCTGGCCATCGGCGCACCACTTATCACCCGTGACGCCGCGCTGCGCCGCAGCCCCGCGCTTCAGACCGTTTGGTAACGGCTCGCTGCGCCGGCGGCGCACTCTACCTTGCGGCTGGCGCCGGGCGCGCCGGTAAGCTGGAGCGGAGCGAGCGGCGGCCGTCGGGCGGAGGGATGCCCCGCGCGGCGGATCCCGAACTCGGGGGTCCTGGGGTCCAGCGGCCTAGCCGGCCGCCGCGATCACCAGCCCCTTCAGCGGATCCAGCACGATCAGCCGCACGTCCGCCTGCACCGGCGCCATCGTGGTCAGTTTCGCCAGCGTCTGCGTTTTCCATTGCGCCGGCGCCCGCTGGCCCACCGCCAGGTAGTCCAAGCACTGCGCCCCGATCCGCCCGCACTCCGCCAAATCCGCCGCCAGCGGCGCCATTTCCTGGAGCATCGGCTGCTGCGCCGCCAGCGCCTCGACCCCCGGCAATGCCTCCTGCCAGCTGGCGAAAAGATCCTCCAGGTCGTCCCGCCGCGCGGCAAACCGGGGCGAATCCGCCAAATACTGCTCCACCATCGCCGGCAGCTCCCGCCGCAGCGGGCTCTCCGGCGGCAGGGCATAGGTGAAATACACCAGCGGCGAAAAGACGGTTTTGGAATGCGTCCAGCCGTAACCTTGGCGCGGCTCCAGCGCGGCCATCAGCACCGCCAGCGGTTGGGTGTCGGCTCCGTTGCTCAGCCAGCTCATCAGCCGCTGCGGGTTGCTGCGGTGCTGCAGCCCCGCGTCCTCCAGCTCCACGCTGATCCGTCCCATGCGCCGGTACATGTCATTGACGTCGCGTACGTCGCGCGGCGACCAGAACCGCTCCGCGATCGGCGCCAGCCGCGGCCAAATCCGGCTGTCCACCTCTTCCGGGTTCACCCGTTCGCCCCACATCGCCGCCTCGCCGCCCAGCACCCGCTGTTGCTGCGCCGGGGTCAGCGGCGTGTCGGCGGGAATCGGGTCCACCAGATAATGGCGCTCCGCCGACCACATCAGGTCCAGGTAATACCCCGCGGACAGCAGCGCCTTGTGCCCCTGGCGCGCGATCTCATTCACCGCCGGAATGCCCAGCCACGCTTCCACCGCCACGTCGTCCGGCAGTTCCGGATTCAGGATCTCCTCCCAGCCCACCATGTGCTTGCCGTGCTTGGCCACCAGCGGCGCGATCCGCCGGTTGAAATAGGTTTGCAGCGCGGCGTTGTTGGCCAAGTGGTGCTCGCGCATGAAGCGCTGGATTTCCGGATTCACGTTCCACTGCGGCCCGCGGTTTTCGTCGCCGCCGATATGGAAGTATTTGTCCGGGAACAGCGCCGTCATCTCGGCGAAGAACTTGTCCAGCCAGGGATACAACTCCTGATTGGCCGGATTGAACGCGTTGGGCAAAATGCCGAAGACGCGGGCGATATGGAACGGCCCCGGCGCGCTGCCCAGCTCCGGATAGCCCACCAGCCAGCTGGTGCAATGCCCCGGCATGTCGAACTCCGGCAGCACGCGGATGCCGCGGTCGGCGGCGTAGGCGATCACGTCCTTGATCTGTTCGTGCGTGTAGAAGTTCCCGTCCGATCCCATCCCCGCCAGCTTGGGATAGGTCTTGCACTCGACCCGGAAGCCCTGATCGTCGCTGAGGTGCCAGTGCAGCACGTTCAGCTTGACCATGGCCATGCCGTCCAGCGTCCGCTTGACCACATCCACCGGCTCCCAATGCCGGCTCACGTCCAGCAGCAGGCCGCGCCAGCGGAACCGCGGCTGGTCTTCGATCGAGCACCACGGCAGATACGGCCCTTCGCTATCCGCCTCGATCAGCTGGCTCAGCGTTTCCAGCCCGCGGATGACGCCCACCACCTGGTTCGCCGATAGCTGCACGCCGGTTTTGATGACCTCCAGCGTGTAGGACTCATCGTCGTCCATCGCCGGAATGTCGTTGCCCTTGCCGCCGCACTTCACCACCAGCGTGGCTTCGTTCGATTGCGTGCGGCCGTAGATGTCCCAGCCGAAGCCGGTGCGGTCGTTCATCCGCGCCAGCACGCGGGAAATCGCCCGCTCCAGCCGCCCGTCGCTGTAGCCCGTGACCGCCACCGTGAACTGCTCAGTCAAGGGAAAGCGCCGGCCCTGGAAGCTGCGCCGCGCCGGCACGGGCATCAGCCAGCGCGTGTCCGGCAGCGCGCCCGCCGGCGGAATGTCGCCGCCGCCGCCCGCCGCCCAGGTCCAGTCTGGATTGCCGCCGCTCTGCTTCAGCGCGGCGGCGGGTAGTGGGGTCAAAGCCGTCGCCGAGGCGGCGGCCAAAAAAGCGCGGCGGTTGAGGGCCATAAACGACTCAGAGTACTCCGCCCCCAATTCCACCGCAACCGTGGGAAATCATCCGCTTCCCGCAGCCCGCTGGAGGGAGGCGATCGCGAACGCCAAGATGCCCGGGTGCGCACGCGACACGCCCCTCCGCCGGCGGTCCTGGGGCCCGGACCATCCATTGGCGGCGGCGCGCTGCGCCAGCAGCCAAAGCCGCGGCGACGGCCGCGCCGCGCTCAGCTCGCCGCGTCCGCCGCCAGCGCCGCCGCGATCTGTTCCCGCACCCGCGTTTGCAGCGCCTCCAGATCCGTCTTGCCCAATCCCGCGGTCTCGACCGCCGGCAGAATCCTCAGCCGCACCCGCCCCGGATGCAGGTGCAGCGAATGCGGCGGCAGCACCGCCCGCGTGCCGCTCAGCGCCACGGGCACGACCGGCGCCTGCGCCCGAATCGCCAAAAAGAACGCGCCCGGCAAGAACGGCTGCAACGGCCCGGCCATGCTCCTACCGCCTTCCGGAAAGATAAACACCGATTGGCCGCGGCGCACCACATCCGCCGCGCGCAGCAGGCTCTTCATCGCCCCGGCGGCCGCGCCCCGCGCCACCGGCAGATGCCCGCTGCGCCGCAGATGCCAGCCCAAGAACGGGAACTTGAACAAGCCTTCTTTCGCCAGAATCCGGAACTGCAGCGGCAGCCGGGAAAAGATCACCGGGATGTCCATGTAGCTGGAGTGGTTGCACACCAGCACGCAGGGCCGGTCGAAAATCAAGTTCTCCGCGCCTCGCACCTCAACCCGGATCGCCCCCATGCGCAGCAGCCATCGCGCCCACGCCTGCGCCGTGCCATGCTGCCGCCGCCCGCTGCGGTCGAACAAGGAAAAGCCCAGCGACGCCATCCCAAACCCCGCCGTCGCCAGCGCATATAGCGGCAAAAAAATCAGCAGCGAGCGCCCATGCGACAGCCGCTCCCGCCAGCCCGGCGGCGGCGCTTCCGGCGGCGTCGCGGCGGGCGCCGATGGCGCAACCGGCCGGGCGGCTGCGGCGGGGCTCGATCCGGAGTTGGTTCCCGCGGCCTTCATCTCTCCCATTCTCCCCCGCGCGGCGGTTCGTTCGGGGCATTCCGAGCGACACGCCGGGTTCGGGCCCGCCGCTGGCTTACACTACCAGTTGTGAACGACGAAGACTTGGCGGCGCTCCTCGCGGGCGGTGAGTCGGACCGAGCCGAGCGCAAGGAGTCAGCCCAGGACGCGGATGGCATACGCCAAGCAATCTGTGCCTTCGCGAATGACCTTCCGAGCCACAACGCGCCCGGGGTACTTTTTGTCGGAATTCGCGACAACGGGGAGTGCGCCGGTCTCGACATTAGCGACCGCTTGCTGCAGAGGCTCTCCCAGGCGCATTCCGACGGCAACATCCTGCCCATCCCGTCCATCGACGTCAGCCGCCATCGCGTTGGAGGCTGCGACGTTGCCGTGGTGGTCGTACATCCAGCCACGGCGCCGCCGGTGCGCTTCAAAGGAAGGGCCTATGTGCGAGTGGGCCCGACGACCCGCCTGGCCACGCCGGCCGACGAACAGCGCCTGTCGGAGCGTCGCAGGGCGCGCGATTTGCCGTTTGACCTCCAGCCCGTCGGCTTTGCCACGGTGGACGACCTGGATCTGGACGCGTTTCGCCGCGACTACCTGCCAGCCGCCGTGCCCGCCGATATAATCGAACAAAATCAGCGCACTATCGAGCAGCAACTTCGCTCACTGCGCCTAATCGATTCCGGCGAGCCTCCTCGCCCAACCTACTTGGGCGTCCTCGTTTGCGGGAGGGAACCCCGCGAGTTCCTCCCCGGCGACTACGTGCAATTCGTGCGCTTCGAGGGCGGGGCGCTCACGGATCCCGTCGCCGACCAGAAGGAGATCGCCGGTCCCTTACCCGAGCTATTGCGCCGTCTGGACGAGGTGCTTGAGGCAAACATCAAAGTTGCTGTGAGCCTAAGCGCCCGTCCCGCCGAAAGTCAGGTGCCGGACCTTCCCTTGGCTGCGGCCCAACAGCTCGCACGAAACGCGGTGATGCACAGAAACTACGACGGTACGAACGAACCTGTCCGAATCTATCTCTTCTCCGACCGGATGGAGATCCATAGCCCCGGCGGGCCCTTTGGACAGGTGACCCCTGAAAATTTCGGGACCGTGACCGATTACCGCAATCCCCATCTGGCCGAGGCGATGAAAAACCTAGGGTACGTGCAGCGATTCGGCATCGGCATCCCGACCGCGCGCTCCGCGCTGGAGAAGAACGGCAATCCCCCGCCGGAATTCGACGTTGGCCCAAGCGCGGTGCTCGTCACCATTAGGAGGCGGGCATGAGCGTGCCCACGATCGCCTTCTTCAACAACAAGAGCGGGGTCGGCAAAACCTCGCTCGTCTACCACCTCGCGTGGATGTATGCCGAACTGGGCATCCGCGTGCTAGCCGCCGACCTTGATCCGCAGGCCAACCTCACGGCGATGTTCCTCGACGACGACGCGTTGGCCGAGCTATGGCCCGAGGGTGAGCATCCGCTCACAATCGCCGGGGGCGTGAGCGAGATCCGGCGCGGCATTGGCGATGTGAAGCCGCCGCCGCTACGCCCCATTGACGACGCGGAGCGTTTGGCGCTCGTTCCTGGCGACCTCGCCCTTTCCCAATTCGAAGACAGCTTGTCGGAGGTGTGGCCGAAAGCCGCCGACGGTGACGAGCGGGCGTTTCGCGTTCTCTCGGCGTTCTGGCGGATCATGCAAGACAGCGCCGCGGCGCACAATGCCGGCCTCGTGCTAATTGACCTGGGCCCAAACGTTGGGGCGATCAACCGCGCGGCACTAATCTCGGCGGATTTCATCGTTGTTCCGCTCTCACCAGATCTCTTCTCGCTACAGGGCCTGCGAAATCTGGGGCCGAGTCTGCGAATGTGGCGGCAACAATGGGCCGAGCGAAAAGGAAAGAACCCGGTCTCCAGCCTCTCCCTGCCGCCCGGCACCATGAAGCCAATCGGCTATGTGGTCCAGCAGCACTCGGTCCGGCTAGACCGCCCGGTGCAAGCGTATGACAAATGGGTACGCCGCATTCCCGGGGCCTACGCGAAATATGTCCTAGGGCAGGGTGGAAACGAGGTCGAGGGGGAAAGCGACGGCAGCCGGCTCGCAATGCTAAAGAACTACCGCAGTCTTGTGCCCATGGCGCAGGAAGCCCGGAAGCCAATGTTCGATCTCAAACCCGCGGATGGGGCGCAGGGCTCCCACCTGTCGGCGGCGCGGGAGGTGGGCAAGGACTTCAGACGCCTGGCCGAAGCGATCGTGGAGAAGGCAGGGTTGGAGCTCGCTCTGCCCAGCCCGGCGCCCAGTTAGGCCCGATCAGCCCCGCCCATCGCCCGCCAACAGCGCGCGTGCTTCGCCCACCAAATAGAGCGAGCCGGTCACCAGCACCGGCGCCGCGGCTGCCGTTGCCAATTCCCGCGCTCGCGCCACCGCGCGGGGCAGATCCGCCGCCGTCTCCACCTGCTCGGCGGCGCCGAACTGGGCCGCCAGCGCCGATGGCGACAAGGCGCGCGGATGTCCCGGCGCGGTCAGCACCACGGCCCGCGCGCGCGGCAGCAAAATCTCCGCGATCTCGCCGCTCGCCTTATCCCGCATCGCGCCGAACACCAGCACCGGCCGCCAGCCAATTTCATCCAGGAACGCCGCCAGCGCCCGCGCCGCCGCCGGGTTGTGGGCGCCGTCCACGTAAACATCCGGGTGCGCCGCCAGCTTTTCCAGCCGCCCTGGCCAGGCGACATCGGCGAAGCCCGCCGCCGCTTCCGCCGCAACCGGCCAGCCGCGGTCGCTCAAGACCTCCAGCACCCGCAGCGCCGTCAGCGCATTCTCCACCTGGTGCCGCCCGCGCAGCCCCGGCCGCAAGCGGATCGCCTCGCCGCGGTAGCGGGCCCGGAACTCAAACCGGCCCTCGGCGTCCATCACCGGCGCGCCCAGCATCTCCGCTGGCGGCAGCAACCGCGCCCCCGCCGCCTGGGCCCGGGCCGCCAGCACCGCCGCTGCCTCCGGCGTCTGCGGCGAGCTGACCGCCGCCAAGCCGGGCTTCAAGATGCCCGCCTTCTCGCCGGCGATGGCCGCCAGCGTCGCGCCCAAATATTTTTCATGGTCCAAGCCGACCGGCGTTATCGCCGCCGCCACCGGTTGCAGCACGTTGGTGGCGTCCAGCCGGCCGCCCATGCCCACCTCCACCACGGCCAGCTGGACCGCCGCCGCGCGCAGCGCCCAAAATCCCGCCGCCGTCAGCGTTTCGAAAAACGACGGCGGATGCGGCAGCGTTCCCCGCGCCAGCAATCGCTCCGTCGCCGCCGCCGCCGCGGTCATCGCCGCCGCGAACTCCGCCGGCGCGATCTCCTCCCCGGCGATCCGGATGCGCTCCGTCGGCCGCTGGAGATGCGGCGAGGTATACAGCCCGGTGCGATACCCGGCTGCTTGCAGCGCCGCCGCCAGCAGCGCCGCCACGCTGCCCTTGCCGTTGGTTCCGGCGACGTGCACCGCGGCGAACGCCCGCTGCGGATCGCCCAGCTCCGCCAGCAGCGCCGCGACTTGGCGCAGCTCGAACTTGGCCCCCGCGCGCAGCTCCCAGCCGAGCGCATGCAAATATTCGAGGCTGGCGGCGTAGTCCACCGGTCGGAGGGATGGCCGCGCGGCGCGGATTAAGCGGATTGCGTCGCGGCCCGCGGCGGCGCCGCCGGCTGCGCCCGCAGAAACGCCAGCGCGCGGATCAGGTACTCGCGCATCTCCTGCCGCGGCACCACCGCGTCCAGCATGCCGTGCTCCAGCAGGAACTCGCTGCGCTGGAAGCCGTCGGGCAGCTTTTGGCGGATGGTCTGCTCGATCACCCGCGGTCCGGCAAAGCCGATCAGCGCGCCGGGCTCGGCGATATTCAGGTCGCCCAGCATGGCGTAACTGGCCGTGACTCCGCCCGTGGTCGGATCGGTGAGCACGGAGATGAAGGGTACGCCGGCCTCGTCCAGCAGCATCAGTTGCGCGGCGATCTTGCCCATCTGCATCAGGCTTACCGCCCCTTCCATCATGCGCGCCCCGCCGGAGGCGGAAATGATGATCAGGGGGCAGCGCGCCGTCGTCGCCCGCTCGATGGCCCGCGTGATCTTTTCCCCCACCACGGCGCCCAGGCTGCCGCCGATAAAGCCGTATTCCATCACGCAGAGGATCACCGGCTGGCCGCCCAGCTTGCCTTCCGCGGTGATCAGGGCGTCGCGGCCGCCGGTCGCCTCCTGCGCCTTGCGCAGCCGGTCGCGATAGGGCTTGACGTCGGTGAACTCCAACGGGTCGGTGGATTCCAGGCTTGCGTCCCGCTCGGTGAACCGACCGTCATCCAGCAGCAGCTCCAGCCGCCGCCGCGCGCTGATGCGGAAATGGAAGCCGCAGTGCGTGCACAGCTCCTGGTTTTCCGCCAGGTCTTTTTTCCACAGAATCCGCCGGCAGCCGTCGCACTTGACCCACAGGCCCTCGGTGCGCACCCGCTTCTCCGGCACGCTCGGCAAGGGTTTGTTTTCACGCCGGAACCAAGTCATGGGGTTCGCCAGGTCATGGGCTTTGCCCGGCCCTTGCGGCCGGTCCGCGGGACGCCGCCCCGCCGCAATCCTAATATTCTATGCCACGCTGCGCCAGGATGCCCTTCTGATAGGCATGCTTCACTTCCCGGAACTCGGTCACCGTGTCCGCCAGCTCCACTAGGCTGGGGTGCGCGTTCCGCCCGGTCAGGATCACATGCAGCTCCTCCGGCTTGGCCTTCAGCGCCGCCGCCACCGGCTCCGGCGACAGCATTTTATAGCTGATCGCGTAGTTGATCTCATCCAGGATCAGCAGATCCCATTCCCGGCTCGCCATGGCCCGCTCCGCCTCTTGCCAGGCCTCCTCGACCATCTGAACGTCCTCGGGGTCGGGCTTTTCCGCCCCCACCTTCACGAAGCCGCGCCCCATCTGCCGGATCACGAAGCGGTCGCCGAAGGCTTGGACTGCGTCCAGCTCGCCGTAATGCCAGGAGCCTTTGATGAATTGCAGCATCAGCACCCGCAGCCCCTGCCCTACGGCGCGCAGCCCGGTGCCCATCGCCGCCGTCGTTTTGCCTTTTCCCGGCCCGGTATGAATGATGATCAGTCCCCGCCGCGCATCGCCCATGCCCTCAGCGTACCAGCACCCGCCGCCCCGGAGCCCAGAAGATGCCGTGCGCCGGCTCTCCGCCATGCGTAGCGCCAAGCCGCCTCGCGGTGGTTCCAGCAGGATCTCCGGCCCGTCTCAGTTTTCCCACAAGCCCACGCCGCAGACAAAGCGCTTGCCGGCCGTGAAGCGGCAAAAGTGAGGCACCGCGGTTGGCGTTTTCGCCCGCTCGCGGGGGCCGCGCCTTTTGCTCGGGCAGCAAAGCGGGCGCGGAAAGGCCGCGAAATTCCCCAGCGCCGCCGGCGCGCTTGCTGTTGGGGCGGCCCGCCCTGCGGAGTCCCGCGGCCTTTCGCGCCGACGTGGCTCCGCGAGCCAACGGCGCGACCCCCGCGAACCGTGCCGGGCTGCCTAAGCCTCAGTGACCCGGCGGCGGGTGGGGAAAGGGCAAGGGGGTGGGCACGGTGCTGCGCGGCGGATGCGAGCCCGGCGGCAGGAAGAAATCCCACTTGCTCATCTTCAGCGGCACGGCGACGAAGAAGAACCCGACCATCATCTCGCTGGTGGCCTGGTCGCCCCAGCGCACGGTGATGTTGGGGTTGGGGTTCAAGGGATTGCCGGCCGAATTGTTGTACCAGCCCACGGCTTGCAGTTCCGCCCCCCGCGGCATCCAAAAAGGCCGCCGCAGAAAATAGTTCATCTCGTGGAAAAATCGCCAACGGATATCCAGCAGCCGCCGCACCTTCCCGTTACGGTGCACCCAGTTGTATTCGAACCGCCGCCCGCGCAGGTGCATATGTGGATAGAAGCCCAGCACCGTCGCGCCGTGCGGCATGAAGCCATGCACCTCGACGCGGTAATCGGCGGCGTGGGGCGGAATGGCGAAAGTGTCGTTGGTCAGTTGCAGCGTCAGCACCCGCCGCCGCGGCCGGCCGCGGGTA
>JAKAUF010000329.1 GCA_021827785.1 Acidobacteriota bacterium
CCTCCATCTCCCGCGCCGGCGATTGCAGCACGCCCAGCGCCGCGCCCATCGCCGCCGTCACGCCGATCGCCGGCGCGCCCCGCACCACCATCGCCCGGATGCCTTCGGCCACTTCCTGGTAGTTGCGGCAAAGGCGGTAGGTAACCGTCGCCGGCAGTTGCAACTGATCCAGCAGCTTGACGCCTTCGTCCGTCCATTCCACCGTCGGCAGCATCAGCGGCCCTCCCTCGCGCCGGCTTGAGCGGCGGCGCGGCGCTGGTGCTCCGCCCGCACCTCGGCGGCGGTGAACAGCGCCGTGAAGGGACAGTCCTGTCCGGGAAACCGTTGGCGCCAGAGCGCATTCAGGTTGGCGCGCCCGCCGGCTTCCTCCCGCTCCACCAGGCAGAACACCTGCCGCACTTCCAGCTCCGCGGCCCAGGCGGCTTCAATCGCCTGCACGGTCGAGGCCGCCGTGGTGCAAACGTCATCCACGATCGCCACCGCCATTCCCGCCCGCACCTCCCCTTCGATCTTTTGCCCCGTCCCGTGCGCCTTCTCGCTTTTTCGCACGATGAACGCCGACAGCGGCGGCGGCGCGACGGCGCCCGCTTCCAAATGCAGCATCGCGCTGACCACCGCCACCGCGCTGACGATTGGGTCGGCCCCCAGCGTCAGGCCGCCCACCGCCGTCACCGGCGCGGCCGCCGCGCGGATCGCGTGCAGAATCAGCTGTCCCGTCAGCAAGCCGCCTTCCCCATCCAGCGTGGTGCGCCGGCAGTCGAGGTAATAGTCGCTGCGCCCGCCCGAGGACAGCAGAAAATCGCCCAAGCGGAAGGACTTCTCCGCCAGAATCGCCAGCAGCCGGCGCCGCGCGGCGGCGGAATCGGCCAATGCGGCGCTAATGCGCCAGGTGTTGGAAGTTCTGGTAGCCATGCGTGGCGACGAAAAGCGCGATGAAAATCGTACCGTTGTAAACGCAGTGGATGATCCAGCTGGCGACCAGCGAACCGCTGAAAGCGCGGGCCGCGGTCAGCACGATGCCCACGATGGAAATCAGCAGCACCGGCCAGAACGCGCCGGCCAACTGCGCCGAGTGCACCAAGCCGAACAGAACCCCGGTGGTGACGATCGCCAGCCATTCAGCGTGTCCCCAACGGGAAAGCGCCCGGAAAATCCAGGCCATGCCGTTCAGCAGCGGCACCGTCAAGATCGCCAGCGCGCCGGCCACGATGAACGCGATATCGGGACCGCGCAGCGAATAGCCGAGGATCGAATCCCGCATCGCCACCAGGCCCGCGATCAAGGTGGTCGCCCCCGCGCCCGCCCACAGAAACGGCCGCCAGGCCCGCGCCTGCTGCTCGCTCATGCCCTCGGCGAAGGATAACCGCAGGCTGGGGTAGAGCAAGCCGCGGAAAATAAACTCCTCGAACAGCGGGGCCACGCCCACGCCGAAAACGGTCAGCGCCCAAGCGCTGTGGGAGTTGAAGATGCGGTCAATCGGCAGCTGCTTGGGAATGGGCAGAAAGCGTGACAGCCACTCCAGCCCGATGGAGAGGAAAATCCCCACCAAGAGCAGCGTGCCGGCCAACGACCAAGGGATCTTGTTCCAGTGAATCGCCCGCCAAAACCGGACCCCATACAACCGCGTCAGCCACAAGTAGGCGAACAGGAAACCGGCTACGTACGCAGCGCCTTGCACCGTCAGCAGAAACGAAAGCGAGGTCAGCGGGCTGAAGCCGGTCAACGGATGCTGCCCGCCGGCGGCATTGAACAAAGCCAGGACGGCGATGCCCAGAATCAAGGCCGCGATCAGCGCCAGCCCGGTGAACAGCACGATCAGCGCCACATCCAATCCGCGCCAAGCCGGATCCTGCGCCGGCGGCAGCGGAGGCGGCGGCGGCGCGGAAAAGACGGATGTCGTGGGACTGTCGGGAGTCAATACCTCAGTATAGGGGCCCGGCGCTAGGTTGCGCCGGATCTCCCGCCGCCGGCCCCAGCCGCGGAATGGCGCATGCGCCCGGCAACATTGCTTGGCGCGGGCCCCAACGCGGCTGCCCACCCCAACGCGCGCCGCTGCGCGTTGGGGACCCCGGCTTTGGGGGCCGCGCCGCGTCGCTTGCCGGGGCCGGCCGCAGCGATTGCCACCGCCCCTGCGGCGCCGGGAATTTCGCGGCCTTTCCGCGCCCGCTTTGCTCCCCGAGCAAAAGGCGCGGCCCCCGCGACCGGCGCCGGCCCGCCTTCCTCCGGCCGCCGCCTAGAACAGCTTCAACTGGATGGTCAGGTACTTCTTCGGGTGCTTCTTGAACGCCTTGAGCAAGCTGCGCAACTCGCTGGTCAAGCTGTCCAGGTGATGGTACAGCATCGGGTTGGTGACCAGTTGCCCGGCCGTGCCCTTGCCCGCCCTCAGCCCCGCCAGCAAGCCGTCCAGATTCTGGATCGTGTCCCGCATGTGGATCGCGGTCTGCTGGTTGCGCAGCAGCATCCCAATCGTGCCCTTGCCCGAGTTGATCTGCGTGGTGGTGCGGTTCAGCCCCTGCACCAATTGGTCGGCATGGTTGTACAGGCTGGGATCATTGATCAGCTTGGCCATCGTCCCCGGGCCGTGCTGAATACGCTCCAGCGTGTCGTTCAGCCGGTCGAGCGTGGTGTTTAGCTTGGCGTACAGCTCGTGGTTGTAGACCAGCTCCCCGATCGTGCCCTGCCGGGTATTCATCGCCGCCGTCAGCTTTTCGACGTTCTTGGCGATGGTGTTGAAGCGGTCATAGAGCTGCTCGGAATAGATGAGCTTGCCGATGGAGCCTTGCCCGCTTTGGATTTGGTCCATCAGCGCGCCCAGGCGCTCCACGATGTCGTTGGCGTTTTGCAGCAGCGTGTGGCTGGTGACCAGCAGTTCGGAGATGCCGGCGGCGCTGGCCGACTTCAGCACCGTGCCGTCCCGCGCCGGCGGTGAGCTGGCCGTGCCGCGGCGGATGTTCACCATGGTGCCGCCGAGCGGGTTGATCGCCCCGAGTTCGGCGACCGAGTCCTGCCGCAGCCAGGCGCGGGCATCGTCGGCGACGGCCATCTCAATGCGCACCGGCTCCGCCGGGTTGGGGGGATGGGTGGACAGCTCGACGGAGGTGACGTTGCCGATGCTGACCCCCGCCAAATTGACGATGGCGCCCCGCCGCAAGCCGGCGGCGTCATTGACGTAGGTGGCGATGTGCAGCTTGCCGGCGAACGTCGCCTTGCCGGTCATCAGGAAGATGATCACCAGCAAGATGGCAATGGCGATGACCATCACCAGACCTACTTTGACCTGAGACCACTTGAGTTCGGCGCGCGAAGGCAAATTCGATCTCTCCCGGGCGACCTAACCGGCTCCCCACGACTTGACCTGTGTCTTTGCGTTCACCCTAACACGGATAGGCGATCCGTGGAATGTCCCGCCCACGGGTCGCTGCGGCCGCGCCGCCTCGCTGGCCAGGGGCAGGCCGCCAGGCGGAGCTCCGCGCGCCTCGCTGCTGCGGCCCGCGGCGGTGCATTCCCGGGCCGGCATGGCGCCCCGAGCCCACGGCGCGACGCCCGCGCGCGGCACGCCAGCGTTGCGGGCATCCCCCGGTTGCCGGCTTATGCCTGGGCGGCCGCCGTCGCCGGGCCCGCCTCGGCCCGCGCCAAGGCGGCATGCCGGCCGGCGAAGCGAAACGTCAGTAGGCCGGCGGCCAGGTAGGCGCCGCCGCCCGCCGCCAGCGCCCAGCTCATGCCCCAGTGGATGGCGATCAGCATCGCCAGCACCGAGCCCAGCACGCTGGCCGCCGCGTTGACCGCCCAAGCCCAGGCCACCACCTCCGGCCCACTGGCCGCCAGCCAGCGAATGCCGGCGGGAAAGGGCAGACCTTGCAAGAACGCCAGCGGCGCCAGCAGGCCCGCCGTAATCAGAATGCGGCCCGCCAGGGGCAGTCCCACCCAAGCGCCTAGCCAGCCGGAAAGCTGCCATAGGTAGAGCCCCACGACGGCTTCGATTGCCGTCACCACCAAACGCATGCAGCCGCAGGCGTAATGCCGCCGCCCCCACAGCGCGCCCAGGCCGCTGGCCGCTAGCATCACGAATATCACCACCGTCAGCGCGTAGACCGGGTTGCCCAGAAACAAAACGAACTGCTGCACGAAGGCGACTTCGATCAGGATGTAACCCAACCCCAAGGCCAGGAAATAGGCCAAGTCCAGCGGCGCCCCGCGTGGCAGGCTGATCCCCGCCCAGCGCAGCGGCAA
>JAKAUF010000199.1 GCA_021827785.1 Acidobacteriota bacterium
GGGCGCGCCAGCGGGGTTCAAACCCGCATGTTGGGAATGCGGCACGCCTCGCCGCAGGCGGGGCAGGGGCCCGCGCCGATCCCCAAAGCGGGACGCGCGGCGTAGCCGCGCTGGGGCCCGCGCCGAACTCCCAAAAGCGGGACGCGCGGCGTGGCCGCGCTGGGGCCCGCGCCTAGCAATGAGTTCGCCCGCCCGTTCCCCCTGTCTCTCTCCCGCCTCCGCGCCGCTGCCGGCCGTCAGCGTCCTCATTCCCACCAAGGACCGCCCAGCGGATTTGCTGCGCGCCGTGGCCAGCGTGCTGCGCCAATCCCTCCCCGCCGCCGAAATCGTCATCCTGGACCAAAGCGCCGATGGCGCTTCCGAGCGCCGCATTCGCCGCCTGCACGCCGCCTGGTCCGGAGCGCGGATGGGAGCGTGGCCCGGAGCAAGTCACGGCTCGGGCGCCGCCCCGCCGCCGCTGCGCTATTGCCGCGCTCCCTCCCTGCGCGGCCTGGCCGCCGCCCGCAACCGCGCCATGGAAATGGCGGCGGGAGACATTTGGCTCTTTCTTGACGACGACGTGGTCCTGGAGCCGGACTATCTCGCCGCCTTGCTGCGCGCCTATGCCGCCCATCCGGAAGCCGCCGGCATCTCCGGCGTCATCACCAACTATTGCCGTCCCGGCATCGCCTACCGCGCCTGGCGCGCCGTGTTTGCCCGCGGGCCGTTTCGCGATCCGCGCCAAGTGGTCTATTGGAACGCCGCCCGCCTGCGCCTCGCCCCGCCCCGCCGCGTCCGCTGCCTCGGCGGCGGCCTGATGAGCTTTCGCGCCGCCGCCCTGGCCGGCCGCCGGTTCGATGAGCGCCTCGCTGGCGTCTGCGACGGCGAGGACGTGGACTTCTGCGCCCGTCTCGGCCCGCGCGCCGTGCTGCTGATGGCCCCCGCCGCCCGCCTGGCCCACCATCGCAGCCCCGTGGGCCGCGAGCCCATCCATTGGCTCCGCCGCCAAGCCCGGTCGGAGGCGTATTTGTACTTTCGGAATTGGCGGGGCGGCGATTGGCGGGCTTGGCCGCGCCGCCTCTGTTTCGCCTGGCTGCAAACCGGCTACGCTGTTGCCGCCCTCGCCGGCTGCGCCCGTCACCGCTCGGCCCGCGCCTGGCGCGCCTGGCGCGCCGGACTCGCCGACGCCCACCGCATCGCCGCGCCGGGAGATCCCCCGCCCGCCGCCGAGTACGTGCGGTCGGAATAGGCGCTCAGGGAGCCCTCCCCCTTCCGTTCCAAGACCTTCATCCGCCACGCCCGCGCGAACCTCGGGGCGGGGCGGGGCCGGGCGGCGGGCGCTTTGGGCGTGCGCACCGCTGCAGGCCAACGGGACCAAGCCAGAACGCCGCGTTTAGCCGGATCGGCCATTGGTTCGCATCGCTCCCTCATACCGAAGGAATTCGCCGGCTCCCGTCTTGCCGCCGAGCGAGGCCGGCAGCTCCGTCCTCACTCCGCGCTTCCCGGCACGAATGAAGAAGTGCTGGGCACCAAAAACCGCTCCCGTGGCTAGCATTCGGACCATCCACGGCGCTGTGAAGGTCACTGTTCGTCCGCTCCCGGCGGCACGCGCGCGGATCACCGCGGGTCCCACCGGCACACCTTCATAGACGGTCAGCGCCCCAGAGTAGCCGGGGCCGCAACCGGTCAAAAGGAGATCGCTGCCGGTCCACTCCTGCGCTTGCGCCGAAAACCGTCGGTCGCTGTACCACCCCCGCTTCACGGGACACTTAGAGGTCGAAAAGCGCCGCCACACGACGGGGATTCGGCGCCCGATTGCCTGCGGCCCGAGTCCGAAATAGCCCTCGGCCGACGCGGCGGGACCTATTCGCACCTCGCCCCGGACGCGCCGCCCGTCGCTTCGCCCTGAGAACGCGAGTCCTGGTTTCGCCGCCGTGATCCGGACGAAACCGCTTCGGCCTACGCGGATTCGAAGTGCCACCGTCCAAGGCGGGATATAAAGCCAGCCGCTGCCGCGCTTCGCATCGAGGCGAGCGATCAGCGCTGGGCCGGCGGCGCCCTCGCTTGTCAGAAAGGCGCAATAGGTCCCCGCCGGAAACGCAGCGCCAGCGCTGTGGCGGGCCCCCTGTGCGAGCACGCCGCCGCAGGCCAATAGGCCTGCCCCGGCTAGGAATGCGAGTCTGCGCTTCATCGCGTGGCCCCCATTGTTTCGCCGCCCGCGCCACAGCGCAATCCACAGCCGCACCGCGGCGTGCGAACGCCCGGCCCGGCCACCGCCGCCGCGGCGCAGCGCCCGCAAAAGCTAAGCCGCGGAGACACGAATGCGGGCAGCTTTCCGCGCGCGCGGCTTGGGGCGAATCACGATCTCCACGTCGCGATCCAGCGCGTTCAGAAACGCCATCAGGCGTTCGACCGAGAAACCCTCCAGCCGGTAGTTCGCGAGCGCGGAAACCTTCGGCTGATTGACTCCCAGCCGCCGCGCCGCGGCAGCCTGGCGCAGACCGGCGTCGTCCAAAATCCCGTTGATCGCCACCGCCAGGCGGACCTTGGTCTGCTTCTCCGCGGCCGCCGCGAGACCGAGATCGGCGAAGACATTGCCCGAGCTCTGGGATACGGCGTGGCCAGCGCGGGTGCGGCCCGTCCGGGTGCGGTCAGTTTTTTTGCTTTGCAAGTCGCGCTTCATAGTCCTCCCGCGCCGCCCGGAGCCGATCCCGGACTAGCTCGACTTCGCCCTTCGGCGTCTTGACGCCCATCGTGGACTTCTTCCGGAACGCGTGCAGGACATAAACCGCACCCGCGAACCGGACGGTGTAAACCGCGCGGTAGGCGTCGCCTCGGAAGTCGTCCACCACCTCCAGCACCCCTGGACCTTGTCCGTGCCAGGGCTTCGCCGCGGGATGTTTGCCGCCGAACTGCGCCACGCTCAGGGCCATGCCCATTTCGTCCTTCACGGCTGCCGGGAACGCCAGCAGGTCGCGCCGCGCCGATCCAACCCAAAATAGTGGCTTCTCGCCAGAAACCAGCCACCGTCTCGCCATTTCCAAAATATCTCAGTTCTAGGATAAATACAACCCGCGGCGCCCCCGGCCACGCAGAATGGGTGGAGCGAGCGGTCGGGCCGCGCCGACCGCAGCGCGCCTGCGTCAGCGCCGCTTTCGCTCGCGCGGCGCCAGTGGTTTCGGCCTGAGGTGGCCGGAGCCTCGCGTTTCGCTCGCTTCGTCCACCCGCACGGGCTTCCAGGCTTCCAGCGCGCCCTCGATTTCGTCCAGGACCTCCGCCTGGCTTGAGTAGACGAAGAACCGCTCGCTGGTGCGGAAGTCCAATATAAACGGCGATCCGCTGGAAACCATGTAGCCGCCCCAGCCGAAAGCCAAGATGTTTGTCAGGAACACCTGCTCATCGACCAGCTCATCGCCGCGAAACGACGTCGCCGGCGCGATTTCCAGCGAGGCATTGACCCCGTGGAGGCGGCGAATGGATTCGAGCGTCCGCCACCCGACACGTTGGGCGATGGCGTGGCCAATAGCCCACAGACCCAGCCACACTAGCCCACCCTCGCCCCAGTGAGCTTCCTGATAGCGGACGATCTGGCTGCACAACAGACTCGTGGCCTGCATGCTCGGTGGCGTCTGGATAAGCAGCGCCTCTCGCGGCCCGGTCCGGAATCGGAGGTGGATCTTATCCCGGAGGAAGCGCAGCTCCCCGCTGGACTTGCAGTACCCAATCGCCTCTTCGTGCGTTAACCCGACCATTGCGTCTTCCCAGCTAGGATTCCGCCGCCGCTTCCGCTGCGTTCAACTCCCGTTGCAGTATAGGCGAGCATGAGGAGGGGGAGTGCCGCCAATCGCAACCCGCTCCCGGCGGCCCGCCCACGCGCGCGCCGGCGTGCGCCTGCTAGAATGCGCCTTAGCCTCCATGACCCAGACCTCGGCCACCCATCCCGCCGCTTCCGGCCTCACCAGCTTGTTGCAGGCGAATTTCGACGCCCATGCCGACTGCCAGCGCCGCACCGCCGCCGAGCTGCTGCCCGCGCTCACCGCCGCGGCCGAGGCGATGATCGCCGCCTATCGCGGCGGCGGCAAGGCGATCTTCTTCGGCAACGGCGGCAGCGCCGCCGACGCCCAGCATTTGGCGGCGGAGTTCCTGGGCCGGTATTTGCAAGACCGCCCCGCGCTGCCCGCGCTGGCCCTGGCGGTGAACACCAGCGTGGTCACGGCCATCGGCAACGACTACGGC
>JAKAUF010000278.1 GCA_021827785.1 Acidobacteriota bacterium
CCGCCAGCACCCGGCCCAGCAACCGCCCCGTCCCCGTCCCGCGCGCTGCCGCGCCCCCATGCGTCACGCTGGCCAGGTTACCAGACCGCGGCGCCGCCGCCCTCGCCCGCCCCGGCGGGCGCTCGGTTTTGGGTCCCCGTTCCGCGGCGCGCTGCCGGCGGACTCGAACCGCTGACCTCTACCGTGTCAATTTCGGGGACGATTTCGCACCGGAAGGTGCCGATTGATGCCAAGTGCTAGGCGCCGCGAACATTTGCGGCCCAGCGCAGCGTCCGCGATGCTTATCGAGTGCTACGGCGTAATCCCGCGCAATACGGTGATGGGCGGCGGGGTTACGGCACAGCCGCGGCACAAGGGGCTGGCGCGGCGCATCGGCGGCGAGCAGGCGCTGGGGCGCCACAATGGGGCGCTGTCCCTGCGCTGCGGGGCCTCGCCACGACCCGGCTAGGTGCGGCTCCAGAGCCGCATGGTCAAATAGGCCGACGTGACAATGCTGGCGAAAAGGAAGACGACGAACAGGTCCATCGCCATGGCGCCGTGGCCGCCGTGCGCGACCGCCCCCAGCCATGAGCGCAGCGCAGCCAGCCAGCCCACGGTGAACAAGGCGGTTAGGGCCGTGAGAATCCACAGTACGCGGCGTCGGCTGCCACGGCGGGGCGCGGCGGCGGCCAAGCGAGCGCTCCTCTGCGCCAGATAGCTCGATGCGAGCCCACCAACGAACAGGAAGCCCACAAAAAGGGCTGGGGCGACCTTGGACGGGCCGCCGTGCGTCAACGTCGCGGCCATGAACCAAATCGAGGCTAGTCCACCCAAGCTGCAAACCGCGGTGACGGCGACGGCAGCCCGGAAAAGCCACGCCGGGCCGTCGGCTGGGGGCGCCGGAGGCGCCGCCGCGCCCGGCGCGGCCGGCGGACGTTGCCGCCTTAGCGCCGGAGATTGCCCAGCCTTAGCGGCTGCGAGCACGGCGGCCACCGCGATCAACTGCACCGCGAAGCTGTGCGGCCAGGCGATCATTGCCCATACCGCCCCGCCGCAGGCGCAAAGGAGCAGGGCGAATATCAGGCTTCGGTAGCGCTGCACGCCGGGCCTGCGGTTCATTGGCACCTCAGCGGGCTCGAAACGCTTATGTCCAGCCCCACGTCCGCGAGCTGGGCCAGCTGCTCAGCATAGTTGCTGGCGCCTGGGATTTGCGTGGAGGCGAGGTATGTCGCGTCGGCAGCAAGGTGCTTCCAATCGAATGAGGCCATCGCGCCGTAGTTCCCGTTTGCGTAGGATTTCAACACTGCGGCGGCTGCGCCAGCGGATATGGAGACTTCCCCCGTTAATGCGCCCGCCGAGGCAAGGGCCGCGGTGGCCGGGGTGTCCGTGCCCGCCGTCGGAACTTCGAGGGCGCCGGAAATGAGAGCCCCAATTCCGGCCCCGATCGCCACCCACCGCGCAGCGTGGGAGACGGACTCAGCGTACTGCGAGGCATCACCCGCCATTCGTTGCCATTTGCTGCAACTATTGCCTTGCGGCACCGCCATCGCAGCGGCGACCACGCCGTTGCCGCCGAAGCCGCCGCCAGCGCTGCCGGGGCCGTTGGAGTGCTGGCTGAGGCCGGCCGCCAGGCAGGCGTCGGGGCTAGCCGAGCAATAGCCCACGGATTGGAGATTGGCCGACACCCACGCCGGAGGCGGCCCCGGATTCGGGCAACTGGCGCACTGCCAGTCATTGACCACGATGGTGATGATCGGGCACGCGCCATCCGCGGGCTGGCCGACGCCGCAGCCGGTGCTGCCGTTGCCATTGAGCCCCAGCGGGTCGGTGGCCGTGAGCGGCTGGTTGGCGACGTAGGCGTAGGCATTCCAGCTCTGGGGATCGGAGAGGTTCACGGCGGCGATGCCGGCGGGGTCGGGCGACAGCCAGCGGTCCATCATCGGGGCCAGGGGGCGGTGCTGGAAATCGTTCAGATTGTACGGCGTTTCCACCAACTGGCCAGCGAAGGCGTCCGGCGGGCGTCGTCTTGCTGCCGATCCTACCACCGTTTTTCCAGTTTCCGTTCCTGGAGGCCCTACCTCACGGGCAACCAGCAGCGAAGCGCGATGGTGGCCGCCGCGGCCCAGATTGCCATGTTGCCGCCGTAAAGAAACCAGAACCTGCGCTGGGATGCCAGGTCGCCGTGCCGCTGCGCGGCGAGCAGCCCAGCGGCGATCCGCTGGAACGACCAGGCCTCTGGAATCAGGGCTGCGTACGAGAGCCAGTACGCGTGGTGGAGCAACGCGAAAACCAGAACGACGCCCTCAACGTCGAGGACCGCAAGAAGATCGGCGGTTAGCAACCATTTCGGCCAATCCTGCGGGCGTAGGGCCGAGTGGGCGAGGACGTAGTAGCCCCCGAGGGCGAGGAGCGCAGCTACCAACATTTCACGCCCTGCGGCCCGTTGACCGAGATTGCGACCTGAACGGGGGTCGTCGCGGCGACAACGCCCCCACCAACCTCAGCCCCATCGACATAAGGGAAGCGGTTCGTAAACGGGATGGTGAGGGTGGCGCGGCCCAGCTCCCCGGCCCCGACGGTCACGGCACCCGTGGTTGGACCAACGAGGCCGGTGATGCCGAAGGATACGCCCGCGTAGGCCTGCGGCGTGCCCTCCACCGCGTTGACGCCCACGCTCCCCGACCCCGAGGCTGCGCTGGGACTGGATGTGACCGAAGCCACCGCTTCCCCTCCGCCAAGTCCGGGCGTCGCGCCTGCTGACGCGGAAAACACAACATGTGGCCCTCCCACGCAGGGCGTCGGCCCCGCCCCAGCGCGGTGCGCCGCAGCGATCGCCGGGCTGACCCCGCCCCCGCCGCTCGTTGTGACCGCCAGATCGGCGCTTGCCGGTGGCGCGTTGCCGGCCGTCATGGAGGCGATCTGCACATAGAAGTCGAGCAGGGTTTCCTGCATCATGCTGAGGCCCGGTGGAGCGTTGGCCGAGACGGTGACCGTTGTGTCTGGGCAAATGACGAATACCGGGCCGTCGGCAGGGGTTTGCGGTCCGCTGCAGTTGCCGTTCAGCCCCAGTGGATCGGTGGCCGTGAGCGGCTGGTTGGCGACGTAAGCGTAGGCATTCCAGCTCTGCGGATTGGCGGGGTTCACAGCGGCGAGGCCGGAGGGGTCGGGCGAGAGCCGGCGGTCCATCGTCGGGGCCAGGACGCGGCGCTGGAAATCGTTCAGGTGGTCCGGCGTGCCCGCGCTGATCCCGTGCCCACGGCGCGCTTCGACCGCCTTCCCGCCCTCTTCGACCGACCGCAACGCCCGCAAGATCTCTTCCTCTCCGTGCTCTTTCCGTGGCATCTCCCACCGTCTCCTCACTGCCACGCCCAGCCTACCCCCTCCAGCTTCCCCTGGTACAGTTTTTGGGTTTTGGGTCAGGGTTGCGGCACAGGCGCGGCACAGAGGCGCGACGAACTGAACAACCCCGGCGGGCCGACTCTGCCCCGCGCGGCCTCTACCGCGTATTTCGGGCCCCGGTGCACGCGCCTGGGCCGGCCTCGGTTACGCAGCCGCCCTTTCCGGCGCGTTATCGATGAAGGGTTTCTCGCGCACCACGTCCCTTTCCTCCGCCGGTCGCCCTAGGGCCGTCGACGAATCTCCCGACGGCGTCAAGGAGCCAGAGAATGGCGCAGATGTCGATCGAATCGATTCCTGCTATAGCCAGGGCCGGAACCCATCTGGTGCCCCAAGGAACGTACACGATGAGCGCGACATGAAGAGCTGCGATGATCGCCATGGCCACCCAAAACCACGCGCGCGGCCAAAGGCTTCGCTTCAGCGCGAGCATGAAACCGAGCACGGCAGCGCAGTTCCATACCGGCAAAAACAGGTTCAGTCTCCCGAATCGGTCGAACAGCCAGGGCAGGGGCATTCCGAAAACAAGCAGGCACAGAAGAGCCCACCAGGGAAGGCGCATTTTCCTGGCAGATTTCAGGTCGGCGCTCACGTCGCGGGCTATTGGCATTGGCTGATCGCTTCTACCGTGCTGTAGGTGTCTATGATGATCGAGCCTACTGCCACGACATCGCTGGCGCCGGGTATGAAACCGGCGATGGTAAGGCCGGTGGAGAGCAGTCCCTGAGGCGTGGTGTTTCCCGCGCTCACGAGGCCGTCGACGGCGGTCCCCGTGTGGCCGACCGCGCCGAGTATATTGGCTCCAAACTGATCGGCCACAATACCTACG
>JAKAUF010000331.1 GCA_021827785.1 Acidobacteriota bacterium
GGGGTTTCCGCTGCTGGGAATGGTGCTGAACGGGGGCGCGAAGGAATCCGCTGGGTATTACCGCGGCTACGCGGTTCCCCAATTGGCGGCCGGAAGGGATGCGCTCGCGTGAGCAAGGCGCTGCAAGCATGCCTGCCGCCGCGGATGCTGGGGCTGGCGATCACCGAAGTGGTGCTGATCGGCGCCGCTTTGACGTTCGCGACCCGGCTCACCATTGCGGGCTCAATGTGGCCCCCGATGACCACCGCCCGGATCGTTCTCGCCGGCGCCGTCGTGCTGCTCTGCTTGCACTACTTCGACCTGTATAGCTCTCCCATCGCCATCAATCCGCGCGAGGTAGCCGTGCGGGTCACGCAGGTGTTGGGAACGGCCTGCGTGGTGCTTTCGGTGTTGTATTTCGCCGACCCATGGATCCAGTTGCGCTGGGCTTCGGTGCTCGGCGGCACGGTCCTGACGGGGTTGATGTTGGCCGCCAGCCGCACCATTTTCCTGCGCCTCGTGGGTTCGGCTCGCCTCGCGCAGCGCGTATTGTTTGTCGGCGCCGGTCCGGTGGCGGCGGCGCTGGCCGCGGAGATCGCCCAGCGGCCCGAGATGGGGCTCCGTCCGGTGGGCTATGTGGGAGAGCCCGATGGCGGCATGGGGGCGCTGCCACGCGTCTCCGACACGCGCGAGTTGGTGGAGGTGGTGCGGCGGGAACGCATCAGTCGCGTACTGGCCGCCGGCCCTGGGCCGGAAGCGCTGCCCGTGGATCTGCTGCTGGCCTTACGCCATGAGCGCATTTTGGTGGAAGATGCGGCGCAAACCTATGAAGCCGCCACCGGCAAGGTGGCGCTGGCCGCTTTCCGGCCGGCCAGCCTCTACGCCGGCGGCGCGGCGGCCGGCGACGGCATGCAACGCGCCGCGTCCCTGCTGTTGGCGTTGCTGCTGTTCATTCCGGCGCTGCCGCTGATGGCGCTGGTCGCCGCGGCGATCCATTGGGACTCTCCGGGGCCGGTGATTTTCCGCCAAAAGCGCGTCGGCCAAGGCGGCGCAGTGTTCACGCTGTTCAAGTTTCGCACGCTGCGGCACAACGCCGACGCCGGCGGCGCGCCCCGCCCGGTCGAGCGCGGCGACTCCCGCCTGACGCGGATCGGCGGTTTTCTGCGCCGGTGCCGGATGGACGAGTTGCCGCAACTCTGGAACGTGATCCGCGGCGACATCAATTTGGTTGGTCCGCGTCCGTTTGCGGTGGAGCAGGAACAATGGCTGGCCGCATCCATTCCCTACTACCGGTACCGCTGGCTGGTCCGGCCGGGCATCACCGGGTGGGCGCAAATCCAGAACGGCTACTGCGCGAGCCTCGCCGATAACGAGGGGAAACTCGCCTGCGACCTCTTCTATATCAAGCACCGCGGCTTCGGGCTGGACCTGATGATCCTGTTTTTGACCTTGAAGATTTTGCTGCTCGGGCGGGGGGCGCGCTAGCCATGCACGCCGCCGCCGCCGTCGTATTGTGGTGCGCGCTGGGCCTGATCGCCTACGCCTATGTCTTCTATCCAATGTTGTTGTGGCTGGCGTATGCGGGCGTGCAGCTCGCCCGAGACTGGCGCTACTTGGGAAGGCGCCGCGACCGCCGCGCCTCCGCGCCGCCGCAATGGCCCGGCCTCAGCCTGGTCATTGCCGCCCACAACGAGGCGCGCTTCCTGCCCGACAAGCTGGCCAATCTGCGCCGGTTGGACTACCCCGCCGGCCAACTGCAGGTGATCTTTGTTTCCGACGGCTCCGAGGACGAGACGGCCGAGATTCTGCGCCAAGCCGAGGGCATCGAGCTCATCGTGCTGCCGCAGCGCGGTGGGAAGGCGCAGGCGTTGAATGCCGGCGTGCAGCGGGCCCGGCATCCGCTGTTGGTGTTCACCGACGCGGCCACCTTGCTGGCCCCGGATGCCCTGCGGTGTCTGGCCCGCCATTTCAGCGATGTCCGCGTCGGCGCGGTCTGCGGCGCGCTGGAGTTTCGGTCCACGGAGGAGTCGCAGCGGACCGAGGGACGGTTTTGGCGCTACGAGTCGCTGCTGCGGTTGATGGAGGCGCGGCTGGGAATCAGTTTGACCGCCAGCGGAGCGTTGTATGCCCTCCGCCGCGAATGCTGGCGGCCCCTGGGAGCGCGCACGCTGCTCGACGATTTCCTCATCCCCATGCGTGCCTGCGCCGCGGGGTTCGCCATACGCTATGACCCGGAAGCGCAGGCGGTGGATTTCGCCGCCGCCAGCGTGGAAGGCGAGTTTCTGCGCCGGGTGCGGCTGGCGGCGGGCAGTTTTCGCGCCCTGGCCGCGTTGTGGCGCATGCCCATGCCGGCGCGCACGCGAGTCGCCTTGGTTTCCCATAAACTGCTGCGCTGGATCGCGCCATTCTGCCTGCCCTTGTTGCTGGCCGCGAATGCGATCTTGGCGCTGGCCCCGGGCGGGGCGGCCGGATATCGGGTTCTGCTGGCGGCCCAGATGGCGTTTTACGCCTTGGCGTTCGCCGGCATGCGGCGGCGCCCCCCGCGTCCCGCTCCGCGTCTGGCGCGGGCCGCCTATTACGTTTTGGCCATGAATGCCGCCTTTGTCGTGGGACTGGTGCAGGTGTTGGCCGGCCGCGACCAGGGAGTATGGCGGCGCCCGGAGGAGGCCACGCAAGGAACGTTATGATGCCCCACCACTCGTCGTTGCGAATTTTTGTGCTCGTGGATGCCCTGGGCGCCGCCCTGCCGGGGGTGGACGCGTTGCTGCCCGCGGTCCTACCCCACCGCACCGCTCTGCGCACGGTGCTCGGCTTCAGCAGCGGCGCCGTGCCGTCGCTGCTGACCGGGCTGCCACCGGCGGAAACCGGCCACTGGAATCTGTTCTATTACAACCCGGCCCACTCGCCGTTCGCCTGGCTGCGGCATTGGCAATTTCTGCCCGGTCGCCTGCGCGACCATCGCGTGACGCGCCGCCTGCTGAAGGAAGCCGGGCGGAGATGGCTGGGGTTGGGTCCGCTCTTTGAATGCGCCGTGCCGCCCAGCCTGCTGCCCTGGTTCGATTGGGTGGAAAAAAAGGATATCTATGCGCCCGGCGGAATTCGCGGCGCCCGGTCGGCATTTGACGACTGGGAAGACGAAGGGCTCCGCTACCGCATCTATACCTACCGCCATGCGGCGGACGCGGCCATCCTCCAGCGCGCCCAGGCGGAGGTGCGGGCCGGCGCCGCCGATGTGTTTTTCCTGTATCTCTCCGAGTTAGATCATTTCCTCCATTTTCATCGCGGCGAGCCGGCCGCCATTCGCCAGCGCCTGTTGTGGTACGGGGCGGAGTTGCAGGCCCTCTTCCTCGCCGCCCGCCAGCGCGACGCCGAGGCGCGGTTCTGCATCTTCTCCGACCACGGCATGGCGCCGGTGCGAGGACGCACCGACGTGGCCGGAACCGTCGCCGGACTGGGATTGGAGATGCCCCGCGATTACCTGGCCGTCTATGACTCGACCATGGCCCGCTTTTGGTTTTTCAATCAGCGCGCGCGGCACCTCGTCCGCAGCGCCCTCAGCGAACAGCCCCATGGCCGGCTGTTGCGGACGGAGGAGTTGCGCCGGGAAGGCGTGTTCTTTCCCGATCACCGGTTTGGCGAAACGATCTTTCTGCTGGACCCCGGCTGGCTGATCGCGGAGAGCCATTTCAACGGCGCGGGCTGGAATCCCACCGGGATGCATGGCTATCATCCCGACGATGCCGACTCGGACGCCATTTTTCTCGCTAATTTCGAGCCCGCGGCGAAGTTGGGGGACATCCGCGATCTGCACGCGATATTAACCGGCGCGGCTCCGCGGACCACCCCCGCCGCTCGTGACGCGGCTTCGCCCGCGGTCGCGGCGCCCGTGTCCGCGACGCCCGTAGTCGCGGCTCCCGCGGTTGCGGCTCCCGTGTCCGCAGCTCCCGTGTCCGCGGTGGAGGCGCTGTGATGGCTCCGGGACCGATGCCGGTGTTGTATTTCTCCAACTCCCTGGAGCGCGGAGGCGCGGAGGAGCACCTGCTGACGCTGCTGCGCGGTTTGGACGGCACGCAATTTCGCGCGGCCTTGGCGTGCATGCCGGAGTTGGCGCGCGCCTTGGCCTCCGACCTGCCCGCGCACGTCGAGGTGGTGCCGATTCGCCTGCGCCGCCCGGGCGATTGGCGCGGCGCGCTTC
>JAKAUF010000409.1 GCA_021827785.1 Acidobacteriota bacterium
TCCACGCGCATATCCCCTCCACCGGGTCCTGGCTGGCGAAGGCGGAGGCCTGGCTGTGGTTTAGTCCCCATCTGGCGATCCTGCTGCTGCCTTGGATCGGCGTGGGCGTGGCGGCGGCGCTGTGGCTGGGATTGCGGCCCGGGCGCCCCGCCGGCCCGGCCCGAGGTTATTACCTGTTGGCTGGGACGGTCATGGCCGGCTTGCTGTTGAGCGTGGTGCTGACGCGGCAGGATTACAGCCACATCGCCTATTTGACGCCCATTTTCGTCCTCACCTTGGCCTGGATCACGGGCCGCCGCAGCCCGGGCCCGGCGGCGCGCGCGGCGGCGCCGGTCATCGCCGTGTACGTGCTGTTGTTTTTTACCGTGGCCGGCGTGCGGTACTGGGCCCGCGCCCTGGGCGGATTTCCCGCCACCGTGGCCACCGCGCACGGCCGGCTGCGCATGGCGGTTCCCGATCCCGTGCTGGCCTACCTGCGGCGCCTGCCGCCCGGACCGATCTTCGTTTACCCCTACCTGCCGGATTATTACTATCTGTCCGGGCGCGCCAATCCCACCCGCTTCGCCTGGCTGCAATGGGGACAGAACTCACCCCGGCAGTTCGCGGCCGCGCGGGCCGAGTTAGCCGCCACACCGCCCGTGGCGGTGCTGTTCGACTTAGGCGCGCTCCAA
This sequence comes from Acidobacteriota bacterium, assembly GCA_021827785.1. Taxonomy (GTDB): domain Bacteria; phylum Acidobacteriota; class Terriglobia; order Terriglobales; family SCQP01; genus JAKAUF01. The sequence goes on from JAKAUF010000409.1 coordinate 672, forward strand.
TGGGAGGCAAAGAACTTCCCCGGCATGCCGGTCACGTCCTTCACCGGCGCGCGCCGCCTGGAAGCCTATCTGCTGCGGCGCTTCCACCATTGCGCCACCATGCCGGCGCCGCCCCAACTCTGGGCCGTGCTCCTGCCCCGGGGCGTTCCCTGCCTGCCGGCGGTGGTCTGGCCCTGGCGCAATGATAGGCGCGGGCCCTAGTCCCGCCCGCGGTGGGGCGTCCCGCTTACGCGCCTGGCTGGGGGACCCCATTTGCCATCCGCGGCGCCAGCCCGGACCATGGAGCACCTGGCCTGGCCGGGCGCCGGTCACGCGGCCATGCAGCAGCACCGGCACGCCGTTAACGAGAACGTCCGCGACGCCGCTGGCGTAGCGCCAGGGATGCGCGTAGGTGGCGTGGTCCTGCACCGTGCGGGGATTGAAGATCGCCACGTCCGCCGCGTAGCCGCGGCGAATGAACCCGCGGCCGCGCAGCTGCAAGGTATGCGCCGCCAGGCCCGTCATCTTATGTACCGCTTCGGCCAGGCTGAATAGCCGTTTTTCCCGCGCCCACACCAGAATCCGCGCTTCGGCGCCAAAGTAGCGCGGATGGGGGACGGCATAGCCGTCGTTGTCCGCCATGTCGGCGTCAATCGCGTCGCCGCCAATACTGACGAACGGCGCGGCGATGATCTGCCGTACCGATGCGGCGCTCTTGTTGAAGAACATGCGGCCAAAGCTGCCGCCTTCGCGCCGCAACAGCCGGGCCACGGCCTGGGCCGGCGGCAGGCGCATCATCATGCCCAGGATCTGGAAGTTCTTGCCGAGATAGCGGCGGTCGCTGGGCCGCGCAATCGAGATGACATATTCCTGCCGCCAGCCGGCGGGATCGCGGCGCGTGCCGAAGCGGCGGGCGGAGGCGGCGATGCCACGCACGATCTCCGCCCGGAGCCGCGGGTTGGCGAGGCGGCGCAGCAGGGCGGCGGCGCCCCCGGCGCGAAACCGCGCCGGCACCATGGAAGCGGCGGAGTTGTCGGCGGCGCGGTAGGGGTAGGCATCGGCGGTGACGCGCAGGCCCTGGCGCCGGGCGCGCTCGATCCAACCGAGAGCCCGGCTGGCAGCTTGCCGGCCGTCATTGCGGTCCACCTGGAGGTGAAAGATGTGCAGCGGCAAGCGCGCGGCGCGGGCAATGCGAATCGCCTCTTGAATGCCTCCGGCGTTGATGTTCCCCAATCCGCGGACGTGGGTGGCGTAGATGCCGCCATATCTCCCCGCCACGCGGGCCACCGCGATCACTTCCGGATCGCGGGCAAAAATGTCCGGCACGTAGCTGAACGCCGTCGCCAAGCCCAGCGCCCCATCGCGCATGGCTTGGGCCATCATCGCTTGCTCCGCCGCCAACTGCGCCGGCGTGGGCACGGAACTGGACAGGCCCATCACCGACTCCCGAATGCAGCCGAAAGTGGCGTAGCTGGCGACGTTGAGGCGAATGCCTTGCCGCTGTAAGCGCTGAAAATAGCCGCGCAACCGGCGCCATTTCACGGATACGCCTTGCGCGGCAAATAGGCGCCGCTGTTGGCGCAGAGCGACGCCGGCCAAGGGACCCGCGGTAGCCACCGAGGCGGTCTCGCCCAGCACCTCGGTGGTGACGCCTTCATGGATCTTGCTGCAACAGCCGCCGTTGCGCAGCAACGCGGCGTCGGAATGGGACAGCATGTCAATGAAGCCTGGAGCCACCACCAACCCTCGGGCGTCAATGACGGTTGCAGCCCGGGCGTTCTGGAGGTTGCCGATCGCGGCGATGCGTCCGTGGCGGATGCCGATGTCGGCCCGATACGCGGGCCCGCCGCTGCCATCAATGATTTCGCCGCCCCGGATCAGCACGCTGAAATGCGCGCCCGGCGGGCTGGCGGCCAGCGCCGCGGCTCCAAGCATCGCCCAATAGGCGGCGGCGCGCAGGAGATCCGGCGCGATGGAAACCGCAGCGCCCGGGCTTGAGCTGTGGCGCGGCAGGCGCGCGGCGGCGCCCGGGCCCCAAAAATATTGCGGGAAGGCCCGCATGGGGCGAAATGTTACTACGGACGCTGCGGGAGCGGTGCTGCCGCTCCGGTCGGGGCGCGGCGGCGGCGCCGCCACGCATTGATGGGCGCGGACCCCAGCGCGGCTTCGCCGGGCGTCCCGCTGGCGCGGCTGGCTGGGCCGGGGACCCCGTTCGCCCCGGCCCAGCCGGCGCGTCGCCGGGGGTCGCGCCGCTTCCCTTGCCGTGGGCGGGCCGCCCTGCGGGATTTCGCAGCCTTCCCGCGCCCGGTTTGCTCCGCGGGCAAAGGGCGCGGCCCCCGCGAGATGGACCTGCCCCCCGAACGGGGCGTGGCGCAGAGCAACCCAAGCGCCTAAGATCAGGCGGCGATGAATCTAGCTCCCGACAAGGCTGAGGCCCTGGCGGCACGGTTGCGAAGCTTTCTGGCGGCGCAGCCACGCGTACGGGTCGTGGAGAACGAGGAGGTGCAGTTGGCGCTCGACGGGCAGATCGGCGGGTGCCAGATCGCGTGCGAGGGAGGCAAGGTGGTGGCGCATTTCTGGGCGCCGGGCCGGAGCCTGGTGCGGCGGGTCGTGGAGGCGCGGGAAACCAAGGGGGCGCTGCATTTGCAAGCGTTGCGTTTTGGCCAGCGCGAGCCCGCGCCGCTGCGCCTGGAAAGCGCCGCGCTGCCGCCGGCCTCCCGGCGCGGCCGGCGGGAGTTCCGCTCGCGCGTGCTCGCCGCCATCGCGCGGGAATGGGCGGGATGGCGGCCGTCGCCGCTCGTGGGACGGGAGCTGACCTCGGGCCTGGCGCGCGAACAAGGCGAGCAGCCGCTGGAGTTTTTTCTTTTTCGCCACCGCCATAGCATCGCGGCGGCGGTGGCGTCGCCGCCGGGCCGGTCCCAGGCGGTGGTGGATGGCGCGCTCATCGCCCTGCTGTTGTGGGCGGACCGATTACCCGCCCAATGCGAGGGCGTGCCGGTGTCGCACATGATGCTGGTGCTGCCCGAGGGGCAGTGTGGGCCGACCCTGGGGCGCGTGCCCGTTCTCCGCGATACCGAGCGGATCGCGGTCTATCAGCTGGATGACGCCGCCGGGCATCTGCGGCCATTGTCGCCGCTGACCGATGGCAACTTGGAGTCCGTGCTCCGCGCCGCTCCCGCGGCGGCCCGCACGCTCCCCGCCGCCGCGGAGGGGTTATGGAACCAGATCCGAACCCTATGCCCGCGCGCCACCGTGACCCAAGGTGGCGACGGCGTTGCCTTCCATCTCCACGGACTGACCTTCGCGCGCACCGCGCGCGGACCCGAGGCGATGATCGCCAGCTTTACTTTCGGCCTGGGCCAGGCGGCGCATGCCCCGGGTTGGGCGGGAGAAATGCGCTCGCGGCCCTTGACGCCGGAACGGATGGATGACTTTCGCGCGTTCTTGCTGCGATTAGACCGGGAACGCGGGCCCGATGCGGATGGACACGGCTATTTGGCCCAATGCCAACCCGA
>JAKAUF010000230.1 GCA_021827785.1 Acidobacteriota bacterium
GGAGTGGCGGTCGAGCGGATGCCCGGTGACGTAAAAGCCCAAGACTTCCTTCTCGGACGCCAGGCGCTCGGCTTCCTCCCAGGGCGCGGCGTCGGGCAAGGCCGGCGCGGGCGGTTCCGCCTCCGCTCCGCCAAACAGCAGCGGCAGGCCGTGCTGGCCGGTGGCGCGGCGCTTCTCCTCTTTCTGCGCCGCCTCCAGCGCCGCCTCCGCCTGCGCCATCAGCGCCGCCCGCGCCGCGCCGGGCTCGCGCTCGGGCGCCCCGCCCAGGCCGTCCAGCGCCCCGCTTTTGATCAGGCTCTCGAGCACGCGCTTGTTCAGCGTGCGCCCACCGGCGCGGCGGCAAAACTCGAACAGGTCCCGGAACGGGCCGTCGGCGCGGGCCTGTAGGATATGCTCCACCGCCGCCTCGCCAACGTTCTTGATCGCCCCCAGTCCAAAACGGATGGCGTCGCGGTCGGGGGTGAAATACGCGTCGCTGAGGTGAATATCCGGCGGCAGCACGCGCAGGCGCAGCAGGCGGCACTCGCCGATGTATTTCACCACGCCGTCGCTGTCGCCGCAGCAGGACAGCAGCGCGGACATGAAGGCCACGGGATAATGCGCCTTCAGGTAGGCGCAGCGGTAGGCCAGCTCCGCGTAGGCGGCGGCGTGGCTCTTGTTGAAGCCGTACCCGGCGAACTGCGCCATCAGGTCGAAAATGTGCGCCACCGCCGCCTGGGGCAAGCCGCGCGCCGTGGCCCCGGCGATGAACTTCTCCCGCTGCCGGTCCATCTCCTCCTGCTTCTTCTTGCCCATGGCGCGGCGCAGCAAATCCGCTTCGCCCAGCGAGTAACCCGCCAGATGGTGCGCCGCCTGCATCACCTGCTCCTGATAGACGAATACGCCCAGCGTCTCCGCCAGGATCGGCTCCAGCTCCGGCAGTTCATAGCTGATCGCCTTGCGCCCGTGCTTGCGGGCGATGAAATCGTCAATCATGCCGCCCTGGATCGGGCCGGGCCGGTACAGCGCGTTCAGCGCCGTCAGGTCGCTGAGCCGTTCCGGCCGGTAGCGCTTCAAGATGTCGCGCATGCCCGCGGATTCAAACTGAAACACTCCGCCGGTGTTGCCGCGGCAAAACAAGGCGTACGTTTCCGGGTCGTCTTCCGGCAACGCGTCGAGGGAGAACTCCGGATCGGAGCGCTCCCGCACCCACCGTTCCGCCTCGGTCAGAATGGTGAGCGTGGTCAGCCCGAGGAAATCCATCTTGAGCAGGCCGATCTTCTCCAACCCCTCCATGTCGAACTGCGTGACGATTTCATCCCGGCTCGTCTTGTACAGCGGCACCAGCTCGGTCAGCGGGCGGGGAGCGATGACCACGCCGGCGGCGTGCATGCCGGCGTGGCGGCACAGCCCCTCCACGCGCTGCGCCACGTCCAGCAACTCCGCGATCCGGCTATCGCCGGCGCGCAGCGCTTCCAGCTCCGGCGAGGCGGCCAGCGCATCCTCGATGCGGATGTTCAGCGGCTGCGACGGCACCAGCTTGGCGATGCGGTCCACCTCGCCGTAGGGCAGGTCCATGGCCCGCCCCACGTCCTTGATCGCCGCCTTGGCGCCCAGCGTCCCGAACGTAATGATCTGCGACACGTTCTCGCGGCCGTATTTTTCCGTGACGTACTCGATGACCTCGCCGCGGCGGCGCATGCAAAAATCAATGTCAATGTCGGGCATGGAGACGCGTTCCGGGTTCAGAAAACGCTCGAACAGCAACTCGTGCTCCAACGGATCCATGCCGGTGATCCCCAGCGCGTAGGAGACCAGGCTGCCGGCCGCCGAGCCGCGCCCCGGCCCCACCGGGATGCCCCGCTCGCGGGCGAAGCGGATGAAGTCCCAAACGATGAGGAAATAGCCGGAGTAGCGCATCGCCGCGATCACCGCCAACTCCCGCTCCAGCCGCTCGGCGTACTCCGCGGCGCTGTGGCCGGCGCGGCCGGAGCGCCGCCGGGCGGCCAGGTGCGCCTCGCGTTCCGCCAGCCCCTGCCGCGCGATCCGCGCCAGATAGCCATCCAGCGTCTCGCCCGCGGGCACGTCGAAACGCGGGAACGGCGAATCCACCGGCTTCAGCTCGCAGTGGCAGCGGGCGGCGATTTCGGCGGTGCGGTGCACGGCGTGTTCGATGCCCGAGAACATCCGCAGCATCTCCTCGCCGCTCTTCAAATAGAACTGATCGCTGCCGAAGCGCATCCGCCGTTCATCCTGCACCCGCTTGCCCATTTGGATACAGAGCAGGACGTCGTGCATGCGGGCATCGTCATGCTGCAAATAGTGGCAGTCGTTGGTGGCCACCAGCGGCAAGGCGGTGCGCGCGGACAAGCGCAGCATATCGGCTTGAATCTTGTGCTCCTGCGCCAGGTCCTGGTTTTGGATCTCCAAAAGGAAGTTGCCGGCTCCGAAGATGTCCCGGTACTCGGCGGCGGCGGCTTCGGCGGCTTCGGGCTTGCCGGCCGTCAGCCATTCCTGCACCTCGCCCTTGAGGCAGGCGGAGAGGGCGATGAGGCCGCCGGAATGCTCGGCGAGAAACGCCTTGCTGATGCGCGGCTTGTAATAAAAGCCGTGCAAGCTGGCTTCGGAAACGATTTTGACCAGATTGCCGTAGCCGGTTTCGTTCTCGCACAGAACGATGAGGTGGTTATAGGCGCTGGGACCGCCGGCGCCCGCGCCGCCGGCGTCGGCGGCTTCACCCCCGGGCCCTACGCGGTGATCGGCCTGTTTAGCGACGTACAGCTCGCAACCCAGGATGGGTTGAATCCCGGCCGCCTTGGCGGCGCGCTGGAACGCCACCGCGCCGAAAAGATTGCCGTGATCGGTGAGGGCCACCGCCGGCTGCCCCAGCGCCGCCGCCCGCGCCACCAGCTTGCTGACGTCGCAGGCGCCGTCCAGCAAGGAATAATCCGAATGCACGTGCAGGTGGACGAAGGGCGCGGCGGCGTTCATAGCTCCATGATGCCGCGAGGCCGGGGGCGGAGACTACTTCTTCTTGCGCGCGGCGGGATTCGGCGTCCGCGCCTTCACCGGCGCCGCGGCCTTGGCCGGCTTGGCTGGCTTGGCCGCCGGGGGGGACGCCGGCTTGCCGGCCCGGGCTCCGCGGCGGCCCTTGCCTTTCGCCTCCGCTCCCCCCGCCTCGCTGGCCGGCGCCACGCCGGAACGCGCCGCCTCCTCCTCCATGACCGCGCGCACCTCCGGCGGCGTGCGGCCCTCTCCCTCCAGCAAGCGGCGGAAGATCCGCTGCATCACGTCGTGAAACTGCGGCGCGTTGGGACTCAGGCCCCACTGCTGCAATTCCCGCAGCGGCAGTTGCTGGCGGATGCGCGGCAGCTGGCTGGTGAACTCCTTCAGCCGTTTCTGCACCGGCCCGGAGCTGGTGGCCGCCAAAAACAGTACCACCTCCGGCCGGGCATCGTGCAGCCAATCGTGCAATTGCGCCAGGGAAGGCTCTTTGCCGCCCGCCAAGCGCTTGGCCAACGCCTTGGCGTCGCCGGGCAAGGACTGCCAGCCGCTGACTAACGGCTTGCTCATGGGCAGCCGCGCCAGCCGCGCCTGCTCCTTTTCCGGCAAGTCGCCGATCATGAACTGTAGGGCCACGGGACCGGCATCGGCGGTCAACCCCGCTTCTTCCAACTCCGCGGCGGCGGGCGCCAGCCGCGACAACCCCGCCAGGTTCATCTTCGCCGTCTTGAACGCCGGCCCGTAGACCGGCGCCAATAGCCCTTCCGCGTCCAGCGCCTTCAGCACCGCCGCCGGATCCGGCTCATAGGCGATGGCCTCCAATTCCCGCCCGCAGGAAGCCTTGTACGCGTGGGCCAAATAGTCGTTTTCCCGCGCCGCGGCCGCCCGCGCCGCCGTCCGCTCCTCCAGGGTGAATTGCAGCCGCGTTTGCAGCCGTACCGCCCGCAACAGCCGCACCGGATCCTCGTAAAACACGTAGTTGTGGATCATGCGGATCTGGCGCGCTTCGATGTCCGCCAGCCCGTTTGTCGGGTCCAACAGCAAGCCGCGGGAAGCCGGGTTGAGGGAAAGGCCGATGGCATCCAGCGTGAAGCCGCGGCGGCGCAAATCCTCGATGATGGCGGCGGGCCGCATCTCCGGCGGCTTGCCCGGGCGCTCAAACGTCTCCGTGTGCGCGGCGGTAATCCGAAAGCGGACGGAGCGGCGCCGCAGCCGGATGCTCTGTTCCTCCTCATCGGCGAAGCGCACCTCGGCGCCCTCCGCCACCAAACCTTTCTGCAATTTCAGCGGGTTGCCCTCGACGGTGAAATCCAACGTGCGGATCGGCCCGCCGGCCAGCAGGTCGCGCATCGGGCCGCCGGTCAAATAAAGGTTCAATCCGGCTTGTTGGCAGTGCCGTTGGAGCCGCGCCACCAGGGCCTGCTGCTCCGGGCTGAGCCGGCTTTCAAGAAGGAACATGTAGTCAGCCATGGGCGTTCATCTTTCGGGACTGGCTTAGGCGCGCGGATGGTGCGCCTGGTAGACTTCCCGCAACCGCGCGGTCAGAACATGGGTGTAGATTTGCGTGGTGGCGATTTCGGCATGCCCGAGCATGGTTTGCACGCTGCGCAGATCCGCTCCGCCTTCCAGCAAGTGAGTAGCAAAGCTATGCCGCAGCATATGCGGCGAAAGACGCGCCGCTAACCCCGCCTGGCGGCCGTATGCGGCGAGATTGCGCCAAAACGCCTGCCGGGTCATCGCCCGGCCGGCGGCGGTGGGAAACAGCCACGCCGGAGTCTCGCCGCCGCGGCGGCGGGCGGAGAGGATCCGCCGCCAGCCTTCCGCCAGCCACTCCCGCAACGCGGCCTGCGCCGCGCGGCCCAACGGCACCAAACGCTGCTTGTCGCCTTTTCCGCGGCACCGCACCAGGCCCATCTCCAGGTCCAGATCGTCGGGGCGCAGGGCAATCAGCTCGCTGACCCGCAGACCGCAGGCGTACAAGACTTGCAGCATGGCATGGTCGCGGAGGCGCCGCGCGCGCTCCGCGGGAGTCGCCGCGGGCGCCGCCCGGGGCGCGGTCAAGAGCGCTTCGACTTGCGCGGCATGCAGGTACCGCGGCAGGGGGCGACGCAAGCGCGGCGCCGCCAAGGCCGCCGTCGGCTCGTCGCCGCGTAGCCCGTCCGCTTGCACGAAGCGGAAAAATCCGCGCAGCGCCGCCAACTGCCGCGCCTGCGTGGCGCGGCTCACCCGCTGGGCGCCCACCTCGCGCAAATACGCCCGCACCTCATCCCGGCTCGCGGCCGCCAGCGCCACGCCGTGGCGGCGGCACCAAGCGGTGAACTTGCTCAGATCGCGGCCATACGCCGCCACCGTGTGGGCCGAATAGCCGCGTTCCAAGCGCAACCGATCCAGATAGGCGACGACCTCCGGCGCCGGATGCGACGCCGCGCCGCCGGAAGGCAACGAGGCGCGGCGCCTCGCGGCGCCCGCACCCAGATCGCCGGGCGCAGCCGAGGCGTCCGCCGCGCCCCCGGCACGCGGCGGAGTCAACCTTCGCCCCACCCCCTGCGAGCCGGCGTAAGTATTTGTTCTGGAATGGTTTAGTCGCTCCATTCGTTGACACCGGAACGGGTTGATAGTAGCATTAGCCAACGCTCCTTGTACACTGTTTGCCTGTCGGCTCCAGAATCAGGCGGCGGTTGTGCGTGTTCCCATTGTCGCGCCCTGGGCGGACCGCGAGTCGGGCCTTCCCCGGCTGCCGCCGGGACCCGGCAATGGCGTCGCGCGGCCCGGCGGAAGCTCGGACATCGGGGAAACGACAACCGATCAGGGTTCGCTGATGCCCTCAACCCACAAAAAAGTCGCGGTTCGCACGCGGGAGCGGGGATGGCTTTGCGGCCACTTGGACCCGAGTCGTTTGCGCGTGCACGGCCGAGTCCAGTGGCTCTCGCTGGAGGGTCAGCTCAACGAATTGCCGGCGGCCGAGGTGAAAGGCGTCTTCTTTATCCCCGGTTTTGATGTTCTGCCGACGTTGGCCACGCAGCGCCCCGCGGCGGTCCGTCCGCGGCTGCCCGGCCTTTGGGTGCGGGTGGATTATCCCGATGGCGACAACCTCTATGGCGTGCTCACCAACCATTTGACGGAATTGGATGGCACGGGCCTGTTCCTGCTGCCGGCGACCGCGAGCTCTCCGTTCCAGCGCGTCTATATCCCCCGCGACGCCATGGTGGAGGCCACCGTCCTCGGGGTGGTGGGCCGCGGCCCGCGCGGCGCGCCGCGCGGGGCACAACAATTCGGACTATTCCCTGCTCCCGTCCCGGCCGAGCCCACCGTGCCCACCCCAGATGCCCAATAACGCTTCCATCTTCTTGCCGATCCGTCTCGGTGAGCTGGCCCACCGGTTGGACGCCACCGTGGAGGGCGATCCGGAGACCTTCATTCACGGCATCGCGCCGCTGGCCGCGGCCGGCGCCGGCGATTTGAGCTTTATCACCGATGCCCGCTATGCGCCCGCGGCGTCCTCGACGCGAGCCGCCGCTTTGCTGGTCGGCCGGGATTTCGCCCTTGCGGCTGGATGCCAGGCCGCCTTGCTGCGCTGCGCCGATCCATCCTTGGCGCTGGCGCGGGCGTTGAGTATTCTGCGGCCGACACCGCGGCCCGCGCCCGGCATTCATCCCGCGGCGTGCGTGGACGCCAGCGCCGAGATCGGCCCAGGAGCCTATATCGGCCCCTATGCCGTGGTCGGACCGCATTGCCGCCTCGGCCCCGACGCCGTGCTGCACCCGCACGTGGTGCTCTATGAAGGAGTCACCGTGGGCCGCAACTTCCTAGCCCACGCCCACGCCGTGGTGCGGGAGGGAACAAGGATCGGCGACGACGTCATTCTGCAGCCTGGCGTCGTCTTGGGCGGCGACGGCTTTGGCTTCGCCCGGCAAAGCGACGGCCGGCATGCCAAAATCCCGCAAACGGGCACCGTGGTCATCGGCGACCGCGTCGAAATCCAAGCCAACAGTTGCGTGGACCGGGCCACGCTGGGCGCGACGGTGATCGGGGCGGGCAGCAAAATGGACAACCTGGCGCAGGTCGCGCACAACTGCCAGCTAGGGGAAAACGTGATCCTTTGCGCGCAGGTGGGCTTGGCGGGCAGCACCAACGTGGGCGATGGGGCCGTGCTGGCCGGGCAAGCCGGCGTCGCCGGCCACTGCACCATCGGCGCCGGCGCCATCATCACCGCGCAGAGCGGAACCCACGGTGATTTGGCGGCGGGCGGCATGTACAGCGGCTCGCCGGCATTTGACCACCGGCAATGGCTGCGCAGCACCGCCGCCTTCGCCAAGCTCGGCGAACTGCATCGCACCGTGCGCGAACTGGCGCAGGCGGTGCGCAAGCTGCAAGGCGGGTGCTAGGCGCCCTGCCGCTGGGAACGGCGGCGAATACCGCCGCGCATCTTGGCCGACGACGCTAGCGATGGTGCATTGCCATGCGGTGCGGCCGGCGCCGGCGGAACCGCGCCAGCGGATTGAAGCCCGGCGGCGGCGCGGTCGCGCCGCCCGGTATCCTCACCGGCGTTACACCAATCTGCCGGCAGGAAAGCGGCGGAGGAATGGCGTACGCCGTGGCCGCGGGAATCTCCGCCGCGGCCGCCGGTATCGGCGCGCGCTTTCCCAGCAACCGCTGCGCGTCGAACCCGCCCACCAGATTGCCGAGGCGGGCGTTCGTGTCGCGCGGCCCTTCGGGCAGATAGGGCCGCTCGTCGGGCAGCGACGCCAGCGGCGGCAGCTGGAACAGCACGTCAAGAAATTTGACGAACGATCCCTGATCGCTGGTCTCATGCGCCACGGCGCCGGAACGCGCGAAAGGCGAAATCAGCAGCGCCGGAACCCGCGGGCCGTCTCCGCAGGGATGCCCGTCCGGACAGCGCTCGAACCGCGGCGGCGGGACATGGTCATAGAAGCCGCCGGAGTCGTCCCAAAAAATAAAGATCGCCGCGTGCCGCCAATACGGGCTGGCGGCAATGGCGTCAATCACCTTGGCGACCAAGGCCTCGGAAATCTGGGAGTCCGAATAGGACGGATGGTCGTCGTCGCCCAGAAAGCGCCGCTGCACGTGGCGCGAGCGGTTGGCCGGCCGCCATCCGAACGGATTGTGCAGCCCCCCCTTCACGAAGGTCACGCTGCGCCGCGGCAAGCGGCGGCTGGCGATCAGCCGGAAGAAGGCCCGCAAGCCGTGCACCCCACGCCACAATTCCGGGTTCTTGCGGATGTAGCCGAAGTATTGCGGCGCATCATGATGCGGGATGTACGCCGGATGATCGTTGCCCCGGCCATTGCCGAACCCTTCCTGATACCAACCCCATGGAATCGCCGCGCGCCCGCTCCGCGCGAGATCGGCGATATCCTGTCGCACGCCATGGTTGTCCCGCCGCGCCCGCGTGGCTTGCCCGCCCTCCAGTGAAAGCAGCACCGTCGCATAGGTCTGATTGATTTGCCGGTGCTTCGGCACGCCGTGGCTGTAGGGACCGAAATGCGGGTTCAGGTCATCCACGATGGGAACGCCGGGGCCGCGGTCGTTCCGTACCGCCTCATCGGGATGCCGCGCCCATTGCGTCTGCCCCGTCTGCGCCGCAATCAAGTCAATGTTGCCCGGCGTGGACGGCCCGTACATGGCCTGAAAGAAATGGTCGTACAGCACGAAGCGGTGAGCGTACAGCCACAAGAACGGAATGGTCCGGCAATCGTCGTAGCCCATGGTCAGCAGGCCCATCTGCCGCGCCCACTGGCGGCTGGCGCCGTGCGCTAGATCTTCCTTCTCCTCGGCGGCCACGAACCGGTCCATCCGCCCATGGTCGGCTTTCGCGATCAGCACCGGACGGTCGTGGTGCGGATCGTTGGAATCCGCCACCCGCACCGGAAACGGGCGCACCCAGGTCTTGCCGATGGGATCGTATTGCCGGCCGCCATGCTCGGATGGCGGGATGTCGGCCAGGTTGTCCGCGCCGGGAAACGTGCCGAAATACGAATCGAACGACCGGTTCTCCTGATAAATGACGAAGACGTGGCGGATTTGCCGGCGCAGCGCGGCGATCACCGGATGCCGAGCCGCCGGCGGCGCCCCATTGCGTGGCGGCGTTTCCGCCCAAGCTGCCGCGGCCAGCAGGGCACAAACGAAGACGATCGCCGCCCGGTACAACCTGGGGCGGAAGGAACGCGGGCGCACGATGGGCATGGGAAGGGACGCGAATCCGGTCAGCTTTGGTTGCACGCCAGGCGGGGCAGCCCGAAAACCGCCCCGCCGTGGCGATGTCGCCTAAAAGTGGACACCAACCGTAGCGTACAGCGAGAAGGGCGCTCCCGGATAGGCCAGGATGTCGCCCGCGCCGGCGCCGAAGTAGCCGCCGGAGGAAACATACTCATACTCGTTATCCAGCACCGTTCCGGAAAGATTGCCGCCGGCTTTCGCCATGGCGGGAATCGCAAGGGAAACAGCGAGAAGGCAGGCAATTGCCCATCGTTGCATTGCATCTCCAAGTCGTGTCATAAGTTCGAAGTTGGGTGGGAGAGTGGGAGAGATTGCAGGAACGTCACGGCTAGAGTGCCCGTCTGCGGGCGCGGCGGCGATGACGGTTCCGTGACACTTCCGCAGGCAGCCGCCAACGATGACGGTTCGATGACAACGCGCGCGCTGAGCCGCTAAAAACTCAGGTGCGGCGGCATCGGAATGAAGCGCGGGCCGCCGATGGTGTATTGGTCACGCCGAAGCCTTGCATCCGCTGCTAGGAAGGAAAATCCGAATAGCTCGCCTTGAATTCCGGGTTGTTGTTGGGCGCGTCGAAGCTGGGCGTGTTGAACAGGTTGCAGGCGTCCAACCGGCATTGCGGACGAAAGCGCGCACTCAACCGAAAGGTCCTGCGCAGCGAAATATCGAAGCCTGACTGGAACGGACTGCGGACGTTGTTCCGGCCGGCCTGAACCCGGTCTCGCCCGATGTCGCGCCAAAGGACCGGCCGCAACTCGACCCGAAGCCGGACGGCAGCGCGCCCCGCCCGCCGGGATTCCAAGCCGCGGGCGGGACGGTGCCGACCGGAATGCAACGGCGCCTTCGATTTTCAGCAGCCCCAGCCGTCCGTGCCGTAACAGTTTTGTTACAGCCCTCGGTCGCGGCGCGGTATTGCCGTCGCTGCGCCGGATATTCGTCCCGTGCGCATGCTGCCACGCCCCATGGCGGCCCTCATCCACGCCAAATCACGGTAGCTTTTGCAACCGGCCCGGCGCGTGAGGCGTCCTAACTTGTAGGCAGACAATCTGAGTCGAGGAGGCGCAACATGAAGGCAAAACTCGCGGCAATGGCCATTACCGTAGGCGTCATTTTTGGCGCGTTTGGCGCGTCGGCTTTGGCGGCGGCGCCTCCCGTGCCCGGGCGGCAGACTTCCAAGGCGGCGGCCAACCAAGCACTGGACCGGGAGATCCAGCATTACCTGCACCAGCAATTTGCCCGGCGGAAATCCCTGGCGCATGTCACCGCCACCGTGTCGGACCGCGTCGTTACCTTGCGCGGTTCCGTGCCCGATTACCGCGCGTATCTCCAGGCCGGCCACATCGCCCGACAAATCAGTTCGGTGAATGGCGTCATCGAGCAATTGCAGGTGAACGCGCCCGCGGTGCCCGACGCCAAGCTGCGCAAGCAATTGGCCGAGCGGCTAACCTATGACCGGATGGGCGAAGGGCAAATCTTCAACAACCTGACGTTGCAGGTGCATGACGGCGTGGTCACCGTCGGCGGCAACGTGGCGGATTACGCCAGCCGCGATTCCGCCCTGGACATCATCGCCGATACCAAGGGCGTGAAGGCGGTGCGGGACCACATCCGCGTGGCGCCGACCTCCATCTTCGACGACCAAATCCGTTTCCAGACCGCCCGCGCCATTTACGGCAATCCCGCGTTGCGCCGGTATGCCTTAAATCCCGCCCACCCCATTCGCATAGTGGTCAATAATGGCCATGTGACTCTCTACGGCGTGGTGGCGAGCCAATTGGATCGCCGGGTCGCCGGCAACGCCGCCCGCCAGGTGCCGGGCGTGTTCAGCGTCAAGAACGACCTGGTCGTGGCCCCGGGCAAATAATTCCCATCGTGCGGCGCCGTCCGCCGACCAGGGCGGCGCCGCGGCGGGCAGGGTATCCAAACTCTAGTGGCGATTTCCGCACCCTCCAAGGCCGCCAGCCCAGAACCCAGCGGCTCCGGGAGCGATGTCTTGCCTTTTCTCGAAACGCGCACCGTCCGCGTACTGACCACGACGCTGATCTATGCGGTCGTGTTGGGGTTCATCTGGTATGCGCGGTACATGCTGGTCGCGTTTCTGCTCGGACTGTTGTTCGCCTATGTTCTGGAGCCGCTGGTTCCCTGGGTGCAAAAGGGCCTGCGCTTGCCCCGCAATGGCGCCATCACGGTCATCTACGCCGCGCTGGTGTTTTTCGTCGCCCTGCTGCTTTTCCGCTTTGGTCCGGTGGCGGTGCACCAGATCGAGCATCTCGACCGCGACCTGCCCGGCCTAACCCAACGCCTGGCCAGCGGCGCGTTCATCACCCATTTGGGCCAAACGCACGGCTGGAGCCCCCGCACCCAGGCCGAACTCACCACCATTCTGACCCAGCACCGCGGCACGATTGTCGAGATCGAACATGAGGTGACCAATTACGTCACCGCCTTCATCAAGAACATCTGGTGGTTCGGCTTGATTCCGCTGTTAAGCGTATTTTTCCTCGTCAGCGGCGAAACCTTGGGCCGCGGCATCATTGACCTGGCGCGGCGCCGCGCCCGGCGGGAGTTCCTCGACGCCTTGCTCAGCGACCTGCACGACGTTTGGGGCCATTTCATCCGCTCCCAGCTCATCTTGATGCTCATCGCCATCGTGGTCTACATCGGCTTTTTAAGCCTGATCGGCATGCCTTACGCGCTGGCCATCGGGCTGGCCGCGGGCCTGTTCGAGTTCATCCCCACCCTCGGGCCGATTATCGCCGCCGCCCTGATTCTGGGCGCCGCCTTCGGCTTCGGCTTTGGACATTTGATTCTGCTGATCGTCTTTTTGGCGGTGTGGCGCGTGGAGCAGGACTACGTCAACGCCCCCAAGATCATGGGCAGCCGCCTGAACATCCATCCCTTCCTCGTCATCTTCGCGGTCTTGACCGGCGCGGAGATCGCCGGGATTTTAGGGGTCTTTTTGTCCGTGCCCATTGTCGCCAGCCTGCGTGTTTTTTGGCTGCGTTGGCAGGCCTTCGACGCCACCCGCTACATGGCCCCGATTACCCCTTCCGCCTCGGGCCCCCAGCCCCCCATGGCGCCATAAACCGCCTCCAGCCGGGCGCGGCTGTTCGCCTGCCCTCGCGGCATCTATAATTGACCTTAGGTTCCGCGGCTCCGGATGGTGAATTTCAGTCTCTTTTGGGCCCGCATGGCCCTCAGCCTGTACACGTTTGGCTTGGCCACCGCTTGGATCACCTTGGCGGTGCGGCGCCAAACCCTGTTCCGGCTGGCCCGCGGCGCCGTCGCCCTGGGTTTTTGCTTTCAGTTTGTGAGCTTGGTGGAAACCGGCGTCGTCACCGGTCATTTCCCGATCACGCAGTACAGCGAAGCCAGCAGCTTGCTGGCGTTCCTGATCGTCGCGGTGTTTTTGGCGGCGTATCGCTTTTATTCCCCGCCTTCGCTGGCGGTGGTGGTCTTTCCCCTCGTCTTCGCCCTCACCCTCACCTCCATTTATGGCAGCGACGGCGTGGCGCGGGTGGGCGTGGGCTCACCGGCGGCCGGCGTACGCAACGGCTGGATCTACCTGCACGCGGTCTTGATTTTCTTGGGCTATGCGGCGCTGGTGCTGGCCTTCGCCGGCGGCATTCTGTTCCTGCTGGCGGAGCGCCGCCTGCGGCAACGCCCCCCCAAACCCAGCCCCAGCCGCTGGCTGCCGCCGTTGGAGACGCTGGACCGCTTTAGCTATCGCGCCCTGTTGATCGGGTTCCCGTTGCTCACCGCCGGACTGGCGATCGGCCTGTACTGGGCCGACGCCATGTGGGGCACCCTGGATTTAAGCGACCCCAAGATCGCCCTCACGTTGCTGGCCTGGGTGGTTTATTTGCTGCTCTTGTTTTCCCGCTGGTCGGGAGGCTGGCGCGGCCGCCGCGCCGCGTACGCCACGGTGCTGTGCTTTGTCATCGCCGCCGCCGGCTGGCTCTCCGGCAACGCCAGCGGGCTGCACCACTTTTTTCCGCGATGAACTACCTCCTCATCGGCGTCAGCCACCATACCGCCGAAGTGGCGCGGCGCGAAGGCTATGCCCTGGCCCCGGAACAAATTCCCGCGGCGCTGGCCCAACTGCTGGCGTGGCCTGGCGTCAATGACGCCCTGATTCTGTCCACCTGCAACCGCGTGGAGCTAGTCTTCGCCACGGAATCCCTGGACTGGAATCCCTGGCCGGCGCTGGCCGCGATTTATGGCCGCGACCTCACGGCGAACGCCGGGGACTTTTATTGCCATCGCGGGGACGCCGCGGTGCGGCATTTGTTTCGCGTCGCCGCCAGCCTGGATTCGCAAGTCATCGGCGAACCCCAGATCCTGGGCCAGATCAAGGCCGCCTATGCCGATTCCCGCGCCGCGGGGGGCATGCGCGGCGGCCTGCACCCGCTGTTGGCCCGCGCCTTCAGCACCGCCAAACGCGTCCGCCGGGAGACCGGCCTGGGCCGCCACGCCGTGTCCATCAGCCGCACCGCCGCGGGCCTGGCGCAGCAGATCTTCGGCGACCTGCAAGGCCGCTGCGTGCTGCTGATCGGCGCGGGGGAAACCGGCGCGCTCGCCGCCAGCCATTTTTTGCGCCAGGGCGCCAGCCGCCTGCTGGTCGCCAGCCGCACGCCGGAGCACGCCGCGGCGCTGGCGGCGCAGCATCACGGCGCCGTCATCCCCTTCGGCGCCTGGACCGAGGCGGCCGCCGCCGACATCATCATCAGCTGCACCGGCGCCACCCGCCCCATCCTCGACCGCGCCGCGGTGGGGGCGATTTTGGCCCGCCGCCGCGCACGCCCGCTATTGCTGCTGGACATTGCCGTGCCGCGCGACATCGCCCCCGACGCCGGGCAATTGGACAACGCGTTTTTGTACAACATTGACGACCTGCGCGCCGCCGTGGACCTCAACCTCGCCCAGCGCCAGCAGGAGGCGGTGCGCGCCGAAGCGCTGATCGAGCAGGAGACCACCAAGTTCCAGCGCGCCGCCCGCGGCGTGCAGGCGGCGCCGGTCATCTCCGCCCTCCGCGCCCAGTGCGAGCAAATTCGCCGGCAGGAAATGGAACGCCTCAGTCCCAAACTGGCTCGCCTGCCCGAAGACCAGCGGGCGTTCGTGGAAGCGTGGGTGGACACCTTCAGCCACGGCCTGATGCAAAAATGGCTGCATCGCCCGCTCACCGCCATCAAGGCGGCAGCCCGCGCCGGTGACGACACCCAGTTGGTGGCGGCGTTGGACCAACTGTTTGCTCCCCCCGCCGGACCGGTCCCGCTGCCCCTGCCCGCGGAAGCAGCGGAGGCGGCGGCCACGGCTCCTTCCGCGCAGCCCAACGCCGCGGCGCCCGCCGCCGACGACGATGCCAGAACCGACCCCTCCCCGGCACGGTCCGCGCGCCACGGCGCCGGCTAATTCGCCGCCCTTGCCGGTCCGCCGCCTGCTCGCCACAGCCCCGATCCGCCCTGGCGCATCTATACTTGCTAGCAGCAGAATTGGATGCGGCGGCGGCCGCCCATGAACCCGGCAGCCGGGGACGGCGCCCCGTGGGGAACCCGGGGCGCGTTTTCTCCGTAATACGCCCGGAGCTGGCGCGTAGATTCGCTAGGAGCGATCGCGTGCCGGCTGCCATTTCCTCATCGGGTTCGTCCACGCCGTCCCGCCGCTGGGCTTGCGCCATGCCCTTCACACCCCAGCCTCTCCCCTCCGGCGGCGCGGCTCGCACCGCCGTAGCCGCCGCCCCCCTGGCGGAACTTGAAGATCTCTACTGCCGTCACCACGCCCGCCTGCTGCAGACCGCCTACCGCGTGGTCGGCAATCTCACCGATGCCGAGGACGTCCTGCAAACGGTCTTCCTTCGCCTGGCGCGCGACCGCGGGCAGTTGGGCTTGCGCCCGGGCGATGAATTGGGCGGCTACCTGCACCGCATGACCGTGCACGCGGCGATTGATTGCCTGCGCCGCCGCAAGCAGCAAGCAGCCGAGGGCGCCGCCGAACGCCTCACCCATCCCGCCCCCGACCCAGAACGCGCCCATCATTCCCAGGAGCTGCAAGCCGCGCTGCGCGCAGCCGTGGCGCAACTCGGCGGCCGCGCCGCCGAAATCTTCGTCCTGCGCTATTGGGAAGATTTGGACAACACCGAAATCGCCCGCCGCCTCGGCGTGCCGCGCGTGACCGTCGGCGTCACGCTGCACCGCGCCCGGCGGCAGCTGCGCCAAGTCCTCAGCCGCCATTGGGGGGTGACCGCATGAAAACGCCACGCGAAGGTTCCGACGCGCCCAATTTGGACGCCCTGAACACCGCCATTCGCGCCGCCCGCCTGGACGAGGCGGAGATCTCCGCCTCCGCCACCAAGGTCTGGCAGCGTATCGCCGCCGCGGCCGCCGAGCCCGCCGCCGGCGCCCCGGCGCCAAATGGCGCTGCCGGCATGTCGCTGCTGCGCGGCTGCGCCGACATTCAGGCGCTCGCGCCCGCCTATCACCGCAATGCGCTCGACGCCGGCGTACGGCTCCTGGTGGAGGATCATCTGGCCACCTGTGTCGCCTGCCGCGCCGCCTTCGCCGGCCGCTCCGTTCCGGCGCCCAGCCTTGCCCCGCCGTTCCCGGCAACCAACCTCCGCCGCCATCCCATGCGCTGGGCGGCCGTGGGCCTGGCCGTCGCCGCCGCGATCGTGGTCGCCATCATTTATGTCCGCGTCTCGCCCGCCGCCGGAGAAGCCACCGTGCTGGCGGCCAGCGGCCCGGTCTATCAGCTCGGCGCCAATGGACCCGCCTTGGTCCACTCCCAGTGGCTCGATTTCGGCCCGCGCTACCGCAACGCCGGCCAAACCCAGTTGCGCCTGCCCGACGGCTCTCGCCTGGATCTGCGCGCCCATTCGGAGTTCGCGCTCTCCGCCAGCGGCCGCGGCGCCAAGGTTCGCCTCATCGCCGGCGACGTCATCGTTGAAGCCGCCCATCAAACCGGCGGCCGCCACTTCCAAGTCGCCGCCCCCGACGCCACGTTCACTTCCCTGGGCACCATCTTTGCCGTCCAGCAGGGACTGAAGGGCGCCCACCTGGCCGTCTTGCGCGGTTCGGTCCGGGTGGACTACCCCGGTCATCAGACCGTCGTCCCCGCCGGCAGCCAGCTTTCCACCAACCCCGCCATTGAGAATCCACCGCTCACCGCCAACTTCGCCTGGAGCGCCAACGCGCCGCATTACTTGGCCCTGGCCGCCAGCCTCGCCCGCCTGCGCCACGCCCTGGCGCAGGTGCCCCCGCCGCAGCTGCGCTACCAGTCCACCTTGGCGCACCTGCTGCCGGCCAATACCGTCTTTTTCGCTTCCCTGCCCAACCTGCACGGCCAACTGGCCGCCTCCTATCAAGTTCTCCAGCGCCGCCTGCAACAAGATCCGGTGCTGCGGCAATGGTGGCGGCGGCGGAACCCCGGCGGAGCGAAATGGCAGACCACCGTCCAGCCGTTCCTGCAATTGGGTGCCGATCTGGGTCCGGAGATCGTCATCGCCGCCGGCGCCAACGGCCGCGACGCCCCCGCTTCCCCGCTGCTCCTGGCCCGCCTGGTCCATCCCAATGACTTTGTGCGCCGCCTCAGGCAGTTCACCGCCCGGGCGCGGGGAGGAAAAGCCCCGCGCATCTGGCGCGGACGCCGGCCGCCCAGCGTTGCCGGCGCCGGCCCGCTGATTTGGCTGCATGGCGGCCTGCTCGCCGCCGCCCTCGGGCCGGCGCCGTTGCGCCAGCTGTACCGCCAACGGCACTCGCCCTCCGCCCTCGACTTCACCGCCACGCCGTTTTACCAGCGCGTGCGGCAAACCTACGCCGGCGGCGTCAGCGTCTTGGTGGCCGCCAACGTGCATTCGCTGCTGCGCACTGCCGCGGCCGGCGGCCGCGCCGGCTGGCCGCAGCGCCTCGGCTTCGCCAACGCCACCGCCTTCATCGCCACCGTGCGCCAAGCCGGCGGCATCACCACCAATCGCGCCGACTTGGCCTTCGCTTCCCAGCGCCGCGGCTTGGCCGCTTGGCTGGCGCCGCCGCGGCCGATGCAGACACTCTCCTACGTTTCCCCGCAGCCGCGCATGGCCTTCGCCATGGAGACCATTGCGCCCGCCGATCTCGCCGCCCAGATCATGCAGCTGCAATCCGGCGGCAAGCCCGCGGAACCGCCGCCCGCCTGGCTGCAAAACCTCCTGGCGCCGCTCTCCGGCGAATTCGCCGTCGCCATGGACGGTCCCCTGCTGCCCACCCCCAACTGGATCTTCGCCGCCGGCGTCACCGATCCCGCGGCGTTGCAGTCGGCCATCGCCGCCGCTTTGATCCGCGCCGGCGCCGGCGTGATGACCCCGGCCACCGTGGCCGGCCATGACGCCTATCGCCTCACCTTGCCCAACGGCTTCCACTTCGTCTACCTCTATACCGGCGGCGATCTGCTCGCCGCCCCCAGTTCCGCTTGGCTGACGCAAGCCCTGCGCTACCACTCCAGCGGCTACAATCTGCTCCACTCCCATCGCTTTCTCGCCGCCTTGCCGGTGGACGATCAGGTGAACTGCTCGGCCATTTACTATCAGAACCTCGGCCCCACGCTGAACCAAATCTTCTCCCTGCCCGGCGCCGGCTCCATCAGCCCGCAGCAGCGGCAATCGTTTTTCAAGGTGGCGGCGGAAGCGCCCACCGCCGCCTGCGCCTATGCCGCCCCCGATCGCCTGACGCTGGCCATGAATGGCGCCACCGGGCCGCTCGACTTTTTCGAGCACAGCCTGATCGGCGCCCAAGCGCTGGATTTCGGCCCCCTGCATTCGGTGGTCCGACGCAATTTCCACCCCCACGCCGCTCCGCCCCGCTAAGACCCGCCGCCGCGGCCACCCCATCCCCGGCCTCTGCTAGCCTATGCCCGTGAGCCTTCCACCGCCCGCCCCGACCGCCGCCGCGCCGGCGGCCGCCAGCCCGGCGACCATCGCCATGGAAGGCTTGGCCGTGCAGTTGGCGGGACGGCCCATTCTGCACGGCCTGACCTGTCAGTTGCACGGCCGCGCCATCGGCTTGCTGGGCCCGAACGGCGCGGGCAAAACCACGCTCATCCATACCCTGCTCGGCTTCTATCGTCCCAGCGCGGGCAGCGCCCATCTGCTGGGCGCCCCCATCGCCGCCGGCGCGGCCGCGCGCGCGGCCATCGGCTACATGCCGGAGCGCGACGCCTTCATCGCCCGCATGACCGGCGTGCAATTTCTGCGCCTGATGGGCGAACTCTCCGGCCTGCCGCCGGACACCGCGTTGGAGCGCGCCCATGAGGCGCTGTTTTTCGTCGGCCTCGGCGAGGCCCGCTATCGCCCGCTGGAATCCTATTCCTCCGGCATGAAGCAAATGGCCAAGCTCGCCCAAGCCGTCGTGCATGGCCCCCGCTTGCTGTTTTTGGATGAGCCCACCAACGGCCTGGATCCCACCGCCCGCCGCCGCATGATCCAACTGATCCGCGCGCTGCGCGCCAGC
Source organism: Acidobacteriota bacterium (assembly GCA_021827785.1). Lineage (GTDB taxonomy): Bacteria > Acidobacteriota > Terriglobia > Terriglobales > SCQP01 > JAKAUF01. The sequence goes on from JAKAUF010000230.1 coordinate 18,693, forward strand.
GGGGAAACTCGCTTCCTGCTCTCCTCGCATCTGCTGCATGATGTCGAGGAATGCTGCGATGAAATCCTCATCCTCAAGGACGGCCGCATCGCCGCGCAGTGCGACCTGGAAGCCGAGCGCCGCACGCACCGCCGTTTCGTCTTCGTGGAAACGCAGGGCGAGGGCGCCCCTGCCTTCTGGGCCGCATTGCAGCAACGCGGCTGCGTCTGCGCCACCGCGCCGGGCAATCGCGGCAAGATCATACTGCCGGAAGGGCTGGACGCCGCGGAAATCTTCCGCGCCGCCGCCGCCCACCAAGTCCAGCTCCGCCGCTTCGAATACAAGCGCGACTCCCTTGAGGAAATCTTCCTGCGGGCCATGAACAGCCCCGCCGCCGCCGCGGGCGCGGCCTAAACGCCATGCCCATCTTTGAGCACGCCTATCACCCCTACGACGGCCCGCTCACCGCGCCCCGCCGCCTGCCGCTGGCCATCGCCCGCCGCGGTCTGGCCGAGGCCTTCGCCTCCCGCCTTGTCGTCCTGCTGCTGGGAGCCGCCGCGATCGCCACGCTGGTCTTCGCCATCTTGATTTACCTGCATTACAACCTGCCCGCCCTGCGCATCCTGCGTCTGGCGGTGACCAAGCTAGTGCCCATAGACGCGCAATTCTTCACCGTGTTCCTCGTCATCGCGGCGGTGTTGGCCTTCTTCCTCGCCCTCTGGCTGGGCCCTCCCGCCATCGCCCGCGACCAGGCCAACAACGCGCTCCCGCTTTATCTCTCCCGCCCCATCACCCGCCCGCAATATCTGTGGGGCAAGATGCTGCCGCTGCTGCTGCTGCTGTCGGTGGTGACCTGGCTGCCCGGCCTGTTCTTGTTCGTGCTGCAAGCCTCGCTCGCCGGCGGGCAGTGGTTCGCCGCCAACCTGCACATCGCCGCCGGCATCTTCCTCGGCTCGCTGGTCTGGATCGTCCTGCTCAGCTTGCTGGCCAACGCGCTGTCGGCCGCGCTCAAGCGCCGGTGGCCCGCCACCGCCGCCTTAGTCGGCCTGTTCTTTATTCCCGGCATCGTCGGCGGCATTCTCGACAACTTCCTAACCACCCCCTGGGGCCGCCTGCTCAGCCCGCTGGCGCTGATGCGGATCATCTGGCAGGGATTGTTCCGCCTCAACGTGCCCGCCTATGGCTTTGTGCCCGGCCCCGATGGACACCGCGTCTGGGGCGTGCTGCCCCCCGTGCCCGCCTGGTCGGCGTGGCTGGTCGTCGCGTTGCTCGCCGCCGGCTGCTTGGCGTTGTTGGCGCGCTCGCTCCGCCCCTATCCGCCCATTCGCTAATCGCCATGTCCGCCGCCGCGTCTCCAACCTCCGATTCCCTGCTCCGCGCTGAACAGGTCTCCAAGTTCTACGGCGACGTGCTCGGCGTGGACCGGGTTACGGTCAGCATCGGCCCCGGCATCACCAGCTTGGTCGGCCCCAACGGCGCCGGCAAAACCACGCTGATGAATCTTTTCGCCGGGCTCCTGTGGCCGACGCGCGGCGCGGTCACCGTGCTCGGGCAGCCCCCCGGCCATCCGGAACTCTATCGCCAACTGGGCTACTGCGCCTCCTGGGACTCGTTTCCCGCCGGTGTCACCGCCCATGGCTTCATCGCGCGTTATCTCCGCCTGCATGGCTACTCCGCCGCCGCCGCGGCCAGCGGCGCCGGCCAGGCCCTGGAACGCGTCGGTCTGTCCGCCGTCGCCCGCCGCCGCGCCGACGCCTTCAGCCAAGGCATGCGCCAGCGCCTGCGCCTAGCGCAAGCCACCGCCCACGATCCCCGCGTCGTCATTTTGGATGAGCCGCTGAATGGCCTGGACCCGTTGGCGCGGGCGGAGATGGCGGCGCTGTTTCGCGCCTGGGCCACCGGCGGCCGCTGCTTGCTAATCTCCAGCCACATCCTGCATGAGGTGGACGCCATCTCCGACCGCGTCCTATTGCTCGACCAGGGCTATCTGCTCGGCGCCGGCAGCGTGCCCACCGTGCGCGGCGAAATCCACCGCCATCCCCTGCAAATTCTGGTGCGCTGCGACCGTCCCGCCGAACTGGCCGCGCACGCCTTTTCCCTGCCCCATGTCATCGAGGCCCGCCTCGCCGGCGGCGAAGCCACTGCCACCTCCGCCGAACCCGGCGCCCCCGAACCAGGCGCCGTGCTGGTGAAAACCCGCAATCCGGAGGCGTTCTTTTTGGCTCTCAACCAAATGGCCGCCGAATCCCGGCTGCAAATCGAGACCATCGCTCCGGTGGATGAAAATCTGGACGCCGTCTACCGCTTCCTGCTGACCCCCGACACGGAGGCCGTGCATGGCTGACGCCGCCCTCTCCGCTCCGCGCTCCCTGCTCGGCCCGGTCATCGCCGTCGAGTTGCGCCGGCAATGGCTCTCGCCCGGCGCGCTGGTGGTCTACGCCCTCGCCGCGCTGCCCGTGCTGGCCGGCATCGGCATCGCCCTGGCCCGCGCCTTCGCCCGCGCCCACGGCTTCCACACCTTCCATACCCCGCCCAGCGTCTATTCCAATATCTTCGAGGCCCTGATCCTGCGTACCGCGATTTTCTTCGGCTGCGCCTGGATGTTTATCCGCGTCTTCCGCTCGGAGACCTCGGCCCGCAGCCTGCATTACGCCTTCCTCACCCCCGCGCCCCGCGCCATTTTGCTGTGGGGCAAATATTTGGCCGCCGTCATCGGCGCCGCCGTCTTGTTCGCCGCCTCCACGCTGCTGGCGCTGGCGCTCATCGCATCCCAGCCCGTTCCCGCCAGCCAAGCCGCCGCGTATGCCGGCATCGCCGTCCTGGCCTGCGCCGCCTACGGCGCCGTCTTCCTGCTGATGGGGCTGCTGTTCCGCAATCCCGTCATTCCGGTGCTGGCGTTCTTCGGCTGGGAGGCGATCCTGCTGTTTCTTCCGCCCTGGCTCCAGCACCTCACCGTGCTCTTCTATTTGCACTCGCTGCTGCCGGTTCCGCTTCTGGCCGGCTCGATTGCCGTCGTTACCGCCCCCGCCAGCACCGCCGTCGCCATCGTGGTTCTGCTCGCCGCCGCCGCTGGTCTTACCGCCATCAGCGCGCATCGCGCCGCCCGCATGGAAATCGCCTACGCCAAGGAAGAGTAACCCGGACTTCCCCGCCCCTGTGGCGCAGCCAGCCGCGAGGGTAGTCAAGGAATCCTCAACGGCGGCGCCTACTGAAAC
>JAKAUF010000301.1 GCA_021827785.1 Acidobacteriota bacterium
GCAGGCGACAATTTTTCCGCCGAGAGGGGATATTCCTTGCCCATGCCGCGCAGTTCGGCAACCAAGGCACGGGCGCCGGGCGGGACGGAGAAACCGGCGAGTTCGCCGAGCCGCTGCGGCGACTGGCCGACGCATTTGGGGTTGACCGTGAAGGTGGCGGGGACAATGAGCGTAGCGCCCAGTTGGGCGGCTTCCTGCTCATTGAGGAAATGCGCGCCTTGGCGGCGCAGCTCTTCCGTGACCGGCGCACGCAGGGCCTCCTCGGCGACGATGGCTTGCTCGGAAGAACAGATGGTCCCCCAGTCGAAACTTTTGCCGGCCAGGACATGGCCGACCGCGGCGGCGACGTCGGCGGAGCGGTCAATGAAGGCGGGAACGTTGCCGGGGCCGACGCCATAGGCGGGCTTGCCGCTGCTGTAGGCGGCGCGGACGATGCCCGTGCCGCCGGTGGCGAGAATGACGCCGGTGCGGCGGTGGCGCATCAGTTCTTGCGTGCCGGCCAGGCTGGGGCGGGTGAAGCAGCCGATCAGCCCTTCGGGGGCGCCGGCTTGCAGCGCCGCCTGGCGCAACAAGCTGACCGTTTCACAGATGCAGCGCAGGGCGGCGGGATGGGGGCTGACGACGATGGCGTTGCCGGCCTTGACGGCGATCAGGACTTTGTAGATGGCGGTGCTGGTGGGGTTGGTGACGGGCAGAACGGCGGCGACCACGCCGACCGGCGTGGCGAATTCGACGACGCCGGCGGCGGCGTCCTCGGCAATGACGCCGACGGTGCGCAGCGGGCGAATCGCCTGATGCACGCGGTGGGCGGCGAAGAGATTTTTCAGCGTTTTGTCTTCCGGCTTGCCGTAGCCGGTTTCCTCGACGGCGAGGCGGCCCAGGCGCTCGGCGTGGGCTTCGGCGACGGCGGCCATGGCGGCGACGATGGCGTCCACCTGCGCCTGGCTGGCGGCGCGAAAGACCTGGCTGGCCTGGTAGGCGGCCTCGACCAGGTCGCGGGCTTCCTGCACGCTTTCGAGGTCTTTATCCACGCTGGCTTTCGGTCCGATCCGTGATCTCTTGGGCTACGCGGCCGGCGACGGACGCCGCGGCGCAGCCGTCAATGGGCGCCGTTGCCGCGGCTGAGCTTGTCCACGGTGGCGATCAAGGCGTTCAGCTTGTAGCGCGTATCCTCGTCATTTTCGCGCATCCGCTGGCGCAGCTCGGCCATATCCCGGCGCGCGGCCTGCTGGTCGTTGGCCAGCGACATGCAGACATCCACCAAGCGGGCGATGTTTTGGGTGTTGGCGGCGATCCTCTCATCGGTTTCCGCGCTCCGCCGCCGCATGACTTCCATGTCCGCCTGAAAGCGCGCGTGCTCCTGCTTCATGGCCTCCATATCGGTCATGAAGCGCGCCTGCTGTTCCAGCAGAAAATCCCGCTGCCGCTCCCACTGATTTTCGGATTCCCCGGCCATGGGCTGATTGTAGCCCGGCGTCCGGCGGCGGGCCGCCCGGCGGGCGGGACACGGCCTGGGCCGGGCGCAGGAGCCTGGGCGCGACTATTTCGTGCCGGGCAGTTGGCCCTTGTTGGGCAGAATGCGCTCGACCTCGGAGTGCGGGCGCGGGATGACGTGCACGCTGACCAGTTCGCCGACGCGGCGGGCGGCGGCGGCGCCGGCGTCGGTGGCGGCCTTGACCGCGCCGACATCGCCGCGCACCATCACCGTGACGTAACCGGCGCCGATGTATTCCTTGCCCAGCAGGACGACATTGGCCGCCTTGACCATCGCGTCGGCGGCTTCAATGGACCCCACCAGGCCTTTGGTCTCTACCATTCCCAACGCTTCCATAGTTCCTCCTGGGTTTTTCTGGCGGGGCGATACCGCCGCGCACCGCACGCAACCGACGCTCTCCCAAGCGGATAAACGTACCATGCGCGGCGCGCGAGGGGCAACTGGGGGCAGCGGTCTTGGGTTGAGGAGTCAGCGTCTGGCGCCGGCGTTGAGCGCGCGGGCCGCGGGCCCGCAATTCGGTGCGGACGAGGCCGTACGCGCCCCCAGAGGACGCCGGTGCGGAAGGCGCGAGTGCGCGGTTCCGCCGCCCGGGAGGGCGACGGTACGCAGGGCCGGAGCCCTACCCCACGAGCGGCGACGGTGCGGCCGCAAGCGGCTCTCGCGGGCGGACGGGGCCGTCCGCGCCCCATGAGCATTCGCCCCTGAGGGCGAGGCCGCTCGCCCTGGGGGCGCGGGCCGCTGGCCCGCAATCTGGTGCGGACGGGGCCGTCCGCGCCCCCAGAGGACGCCGGCGCGGAAGGCGCGAGGGCGCGGTTCCGCCGCCCGGGAGGGCGACGGTACGCAGGGCTGGAGCCCTACCCCACGAGGGCGCCGGGGCAGCGGGCTGCCGTGGCTAGCGGCGGTTGTCGGAGCCGGGTTCGGTATGGATGGTGACGCGGGATAGGTCGGGCCAGCGGCGGCGCAGTTCGCTTTCGAAGCTGGTGACGGCCTCATGCACCTGGGCGATGGGCATGGTATCGGGAAAGGTGCAATGGCAGGAGAGCAACAGGTGGCCGTCGCTGCGGCGCACCTGAATGTTGTGGCAATCGAGCATGCCGGCGGCGGCGGCCGCCGCCACCTGGGTGCCGCGGACGATGTCGGCGGCGTGGCGGTCGGCGACGCCGGCGGCGGGAGCGGGCTCGCGGCGCTCCGGCTCGATGTGGGAAACGATTTGGCGGATGCGGGGAAGCTCGCGCCGCATATCGCGTTCGATGTCGCTGACCTGATCGTGGGCGCGCTTCAGGCTCAGCTGCTCATCCAGCTCGAAATGCAGCTCAATCTCCAGACCGCCGCCGACCTCATAGACGGACAGGTTGTGGATGCTGGCGTCGTGGCGCAGGGCGATGGCGCGGATCTGCTCGAAAATATTTAGGCTGCCGGCGGCATGCGGGCTGGTTTCCACCACCAAGTCGGCGTCGGGCAGGCGGCGGTGGATGCGCTCGGCGACCTCATCGCGGACTTGGCGGGCGCGCTCCAGGCTGAGGGTGCGGCCCAGGCCGAGGCGCAGGTCCAAGAAATAGCGGCTGCCGGAGCGGCGCAGGCGAAGATCGTCCACCGCCTCGACGCCGGGCACGGCGGAGATGCGGCCGCGCAGCTCGGCGCGCAGCGCGGCGGGGGCTTCATCCAATAAGACGCCGGCGGCGCGGCGGCCCAAGTGCACCGCCAAGGCGAGCATGGCCAGGGCCACGGCGATGGCGCCGGCGGCGTCGGCGTGCAACAGCGCCGGCCATCCGAAGCGCTGCCCCAGCCAGGCGACGCCCAAACCGGCGATGACCGCGGCGCTGCTCCAGAAATCGCTGCCGTAGTTGAGCGCGTCCACGGCCAGCACGTCGCTGTCGAATTGGCGCGCCGCGCGGCCCAGGGCGCGGGAGCGCCAGGCGTTGACGGCCATGGAAATGCCCATCACCACGAACGCCGCCAGGGTGACGTGGAGATGGACGACGGGGACGAAAAAGCTGGCGATGGAATCGGCCAGCACCAGGGCGGCGGTGGCGACCAATAAGCCGGTTTCCAGGAAGGCGGAGAAGTTCTCGAACTTGCCGTGGCCGAAGGGGTGGTTGGCGTCGGCGGGGCGAGCGGCGATGCCGATCGAGACCCAGCTCAAGATCGCGGCGAACAGGTCCAGTCCGGAGTTGGCCGCTTCGGCGGTGACGCCCAGGCTGTGCGTCGCCACCGCCACCCAAACCTTCAGCGCCAGCAGGCCGATGGTGGCCAGCAGGGAGACGAAGGCCACGCGCCGCTTGGCGCGCGCGGCGTTCGCCGCGGAGTGGGTTGTGGCGGCCATGGGAACGGTGAACCCAAGGCGCCCAGGGGAGATGGCGTGGGGCGCTTATGTAGTAGTTGAAAGGACAGCAGGCCACGGCGTCAAGTTGCACGACGGGGCCCAGGGGCGGAGAGCGTTGGCGCCGCCTGGATCTCAGGCGGCATTTTTCGCCGGCGCGGAAGGCCCGCCATCGGCCTGGGGGCGCGGCGGGATGAAGATCGGGGGACCGGCGGAGACGACTGTCGCTGCCGCCGCCCGGAGGGCGACGGTACGCAGGGCAGGAGCCCTACCCCACGGGCGGCACTGCGGGCCAGCGGCCCGCGCCCCCAGAGCGCTGCGGCGGGATGA
>JAKAUF010000361.1 GCA_021827785.1 Acidobacteriota bacterium
TGCGGGGCGAGTGGACCATTGAGGTGGATGTTGGCCGTGGGCGAAAGATGGCGCGAACGGAGCGATTTGGCGCCGCGCCGCTTGCCGCGGTACGGCGCGCCGCCGCCGCCGTATCGGAGTGGTCGTATCTTCAGATCCGGTCGCGAGAGATAGATCGTCCAGCGGAGCGGTAGCGGCGGGCGGGCCCGGGCGGCTGCCCTAGCAGCGAAAGCCGCGCCCGCGCAGGGGTTTACGACCTGCGGGCGCGGGCCGCCGGTCCGCACGCGGCGGGGCTAGCGCAGGCCAAAACCCGCAGTACGCCCGGCCAATCCACGCGGGCGGGCGTGGGCGGCGGTCGCGGCCGGCATCGCGGGGTTCGCCCGCCGGCGGCGCCCGCCTATTCTGCGGCCGCCGCCACTTCCCGCAGCCGCCCGGTCCGCACGTCGAAGATAAAGGCGCGCATGGTGACGGCGTCGGGCACCCAGGGATGGCTGCGCAGTTTGGCCATCTGCTCTCGCAGGTTGCTTTCCAGCTCCTGGAACCCATAAAACCGCGCCGGGGCGACAGCGGCGGCGCCGCTTTCCTGTATCAGCTTGGAGCGGAGTTCTTCCTCGCGCAGGCCGAGCATGCCGCAGTCGGTGTGATGGATCAGCATCAGCTCCCTTGTGCCCAGCACGTGATGGGAGATGAGGAGCGACCGCAGGGCGTCCTCATCCACGATGCCGCCGGCGTTGCGGATGACGTGCGCGTCGCCCTCCTCCAAAGCGAGCATGCGGTGGATGGCCAAGCGCGCGTCCATGCAGGCCAAGACCGCCAGGCGGCGCCGCGGTGGCGCGGCCAGATTGCCGGCGGTAAACGTCTGGGCGTAGTGCTCGTTCGCCCGCAAAGCGTCGTCAATTGCAGTCATATATGCCGGAAGCGGAAACGGCAGGATAGCAGAGGCGCGCGCCGGCACGGGCGAGGCCGCCCGTCGTCGTGTCCCGGCCGATTCGCGCCGTCTTGGCCCGAGCGCAAACGGCGCGGCTCCGGGAATCGCGGCATAGCCCCGACCCGGCGCGGGCAGCGGGCTGCGCGGCCATCCTGGCGCGGTTCCGGCGTGAATCCGCGCCCCGCAGCCAGTCATTCAATACTTGACAATATTGCCATATTCACATATAAGAATATGGTAATGACCGAGCTGAGCCGCTTCAAGGCCGATTTTTTCCGGGCTCTGGCGCACCCGCTGCGGATCCGCATCGTGGATGAGCTGCGGTCCGGAGAGTTGACGGTGCAGGAGCTGGGGTTCCGGCTGGGCGCGGAACAAAGCACGGTCTCGCGGCATCTCGCGGTGTTGCGCGGGCGGGGCATCCTGAACGCGCGCAAGGAGGGTCAGACGGTGCGCTATTCCGCCGCCGACGCCACTTTATTTCGCCTGCTGGACGTGGCCCGGACAATGTTTAACCACCAGCTCAGCGAGCTGCAAACCACCCTCGCCGACCTGAAGCACGGTAACAGCCGATGACCGCGGCGGCAGCGAGGGATTCCATGAGCGGCGGCGGGCGGCGGGCGTGAGCGTGCTGCTCCCGGCCGCGTTTCTGTGCCTGCTGCTGGCGGCGGCGCTCGCTGTATGGCGGCGGCTCGGCGAGCGTCCGGCGCAAGCGGCGCTGGCGGCGGGTCTGGGGCTGGCGGGCGCGAGCGCCGCCCTCGCGCTGTGGCGCGGCGTCCTGCCGCGGCCCATGCTCGGGCCCCTGCCGCTGGCGCTGACGCCGCTGTCGGCATTTTTTCTTCTTTTGGTGCCGCTAGTCTCGGCGCCGGCGGCCCTGCACGCCACGGCATATGCCCGGCATTTCGCCGCTGGGCGGCGCCGGCTGTTCTGGGCGCTGCTGGCGCTGTTCATCGCGGCGATGATGCTGGTGGTGACGGCGGCGAACGTATTCGCGTTCTTGTTCGGCTGGGAGCTGATGACGCTGTTCTCCGCCGGACTCATCGCGATGGAAGGCGATTCGCCGGAGCGGCGGCACAACCTGCTGCTCTACCTGGTAATGATGCACGCCGGGGCGGGTTGCGTCGCGGCGGCCTTCTTTTTGTTCGCCGCCGGCGGCGGCAGCCTGAGCTTTGCGGCGATGACCGCCGCGGCGCTGACTCCAGGGATACGGAACGCCATTTTCGTGCTGGCGCTGGTCGGCTTCGGGGCCAAGGCCGGTCTGGTGCCCCTGCATTTATGGCTGCCACGGGCGCACCCTTTGGCTCCCAGCCCGGTGTCGGCGCTGATGTCGGGAGTCATGCTCAAGACCGCGGTCTACGGCTTCACGCTCGTCGCGTTCCTCCTAATGGGGCCGGGGCCGGCGTGGTGGGGCTATCTGACCGTAGCGGTCGCGGCCGCGACCGCGCTGCTGGGCGTGCTGTTCGCCCTGGGGGAGCACGAAATCAAGCGCCTCCTGGCCTACTCCAGCGTCGAGAACCTGGGCATCATCTTTATCGGCCTGGGAGCCGCGCTCGTCTTTCGCTCCGCGGGAGCCCTCGAATGGGCCGCATTGGCCCTGATCGCCGCCTTGCTGCACTCGCTGAACCATGCGCTGGGCAAGGGCCTGCTTTTTCTCGGCGCCGGCGCCGTGGGCCACTCCGCCGGCAGCATGGACCTGAACCAACTGGGCGGCCTGCAGCGGCGGCTGCCGCTTGCCGGCTGGGCGTTTTTAGCCGGCTGCGGCACCCTGGCCGGCCTGCCGCTGCTGGGCGGATTCGTGGGGGAGTGGCTCCTGCTGCGGGCGGCGCTCGCCGGACCCGCATTGGGCGCCGGCTGGCGGGCGTTCGTATTGCCCATGTTGAGCGGGCTGCTGGGATTAGTTGGCGGTTTGGCGGCGGCTTGCTTCGTCATGTTGTACGGCGTGGCGTTCCTGGGCCGCCCCCGTTCCGAAGGCGCGGCCGCGGCGTCGCCGCCGCCGGCGGCCATGACCATGGCGATGGCCGCCTTGGCCCTGGCCTGCCTGGTGACGGGGATTTTTCCGGGCTGGATTCTGTCCCCGCTGGCGCGGATCGCCACGGGCGTGCTGGGGCTTCAGCAGCCGATACCGGCCGTCGGCGCTATCGCCGCGCTGCTGCCTTGGGTAGGCCTTGGCGCCGTACTGCTGGCTGGTCTGCTCGCCTGGAAACCGCGGCGCCGTCTTGCCCCCACCTGGGCCTGCGGCGGCACGCAATTAACACCGCGGATGGAGTACAGCGCGACGTCGTTTTCCAAGCCGCTGCGTTCCACCTTCGCCCGCGTCTATCAGCCCGACCGGCAAATCCGCCGCACGCCGGCAAGTGAGCCGTATTTTCCCACCGCCGTCAGCTACAGTTCGGTTCGCACCACGTCCTTTGAACGGAAGCTGTACCGGCCGCTGGCGGGGTTGGTGCTGGGGGCGGCGAACCGTCTGCGCCGCTTGCACACGGGCGACATTCAGGCCTACTTGCTGTACCTCTTTCTCGGCCTTCTGGCGCTGTTGCTGACCTTGCGGGGGCGGCCATGACCCAAACCGCGATCGGGCTTCTGCAACTCCTGTGCATGCTGGCGGCGGCGCCGTTGTGCGCCGCCTGGAGCGCACGGCTGCGGGCATGGTTTCAGCGCCGCCGCGGCGCCGATTTGGTCCGCCCCTACGCCGGCCTGCGCAAGCTGTTCGCCAAGGAGGACCTGCGGCCGCCGGAAGCGTCGGTGATTTTCGCCGCCGCGCCGCGCGCCGCTTTTTGGGCCACCTGCTTGGCGGCCGCGGTGCTGCCGGTGTGGCGGCCGGAGGCGCTGCTCCAGGGGCCCGCGGACTTCTTTCTTTTGGCTGGCGCGCTGGCGCTCGGCCGCTTTGCCCTGTCGCTCGGCGCGCTGGACAGCGGCGGGGCGTTCGGCGGAATGGGCGCAAGCCGCGAGGCGCTGGTCGGGGCGCTGGCCGAGGGGCCGCTCCTGCTGGGCCTGGCGGCGCTGGCGTTGGCCAGCGGGCGAAGCAGCCTCAGCGCGATGGCCGCCGCCACCCAGGGGCAGCCTTTGACGCCCGTGTCACCGGTGCGGATGCTGGCCTTGGCCGGTTTGGCGATGGTGGCGCTGGCGGAGACGGGAAGAATACCCGTGGATAATCCGACCAGCCACCTGGAATTAACCATGATCCATGAGGCGATGACGTTGGACTATTCCGGTCCCAGCCTCGCCTGGATCGAGTGGGCG
>JAKAUF010000109.1 GCA_021827785.1 Acidobacteriota bacterium
CGGCGCCCAGAACGCGCTGCTTGGCGGCGGCCGCTACGACGGGCTGGCCCGCGCCCTCGGAGCCCCTGCATCCCCCGCCAGCATTGACCAGGCCATCGGCTTCGCCTTGGGCGAGGACCGCTGGATTCTGGCCATGCAGGCCGATTTCGGCGCCGCCGGGGAAGAGCCCCTGGACGCCTGCATCATTCCCGTCGGCGCCGCCATGACCGCCCGGGCGCTGGCGGTGGCCCGCCAGGTCCGCGCCGCCGGCTTCGCCGCCATCGTCGGCGATGGCGCCCGCAAGCTGGGCAAGCAACTGGAAATGGCCGCGCGCGAGGGCGCCCGCTTCGCGGTCTTGATCGGGGAAGCCGAAGCCGCCCAAGGACGCCTCATCCTGCGCGATTTGGCCGCCGGCGAACAGCGCGAAATCCCCGCCGTGCAACTGGCGGAACACCTGGCGCCCGCCCGCGAGGTGGCGCGATGAACGGCTCCCGCTCCCGCGGCCCCGACCGCGGCATCGCCGGCCCCCTCACCGCCGAACGGCTGCAATCCGAGCGCCGCGGCTTCATCATCGGCAGCATCGTGGTGCTGGTGGTGGTCATCGTGACCACATTGATCCTGCTCGGCCCCGCGCTGCGCCAGACGCTGCACACCATGCAGGGCAACAAAAATCTCAGCTATTCCCAAATGGACGCCAGCCTGGCCAAGCATGAGCCGCTGAGCGCCGATTTGATGTTCATCGCCGGCGCGCTCGGCTTGCTGGTGCTCAACCTCCGCTTCAGCCGCCTCATTCGCCATCCCCGCGCCGCCTATCGCGTGCCCGCCGACGCCACCTCGATGGGCGCGCGGCTGGCGTGGCTGGTGGTGCTGGTGGTGAACTCGCTGTTCTACACCGCCATCATTCCCGAAGTCATTATCCTGGCCCTGCTGTCCCACTGGGCCACCCTGGAGATTCGCCAGTTGCGTGCCCATCCTCCCGGTGGTCCCGGCGGCGGCGCAACGCTGGAACCTTGGGGCAGGCAAGATTGAATATGGACATCTCGATGAACGACAGCAGTCACGCGGACGCTCCCGCAACGGACGCGGCGCCCGGCGCCGCCGTTTGGGATCCGCTGGGCGACCTCACTCGCTCCGCCTACTGCGGCGACCTGCGCCCGGAACACGCGGGCCAGACCGTCACCTTGCTCGGCTGGGTGCACGGGCGGCGCGACCTGGGCTCGCTGCTCTTTTTGGATCTGCGCGACCGCGCCGGGTTGTGCCAAGTGGTCTGCAACCAGGAACTGGCGCCGGAGGCGCATCAAAAAGCCTCCCATGTGCGCAGCGAGTACGTCATCGCCGTTCGCGGCGAGGTGGTCCGCCGCGCCGCCGATACCGTCAATCCCGCCATCCCCACCGGCGAAGTCGAAGTCCTCGCCCGCGAGGTCTTCGTCCTCAACGGCGCCCGCACGCCGCCGTTTCCGCTGGAAGGCGAAGGCCCGCTGGCCGAGGACGCCCGCCTCAAATACCGCTTCGTGGATCTGCGCCGCCCGCGCATGCAGGCCAACCTCCGCCTGCGCCATGAGGTCGCCTTCGCCATCCGCCGCTATTTCGCCGACCGCGGCTTCCTCGAGGTGGAAACCCCATTCCTGACCCGCAGCACCCCGGAAGGCGCGCGGGATTATCTGGTCCCCAGCCGCGTCCAGCCCGGATCCTTCTACGCCCTGCCGCAGTCGCCGCAGTTGTTCAAGCAGATCTTGATGATCGGCGGCTGCGACCGGTATTTCCAAATCGTCCGCTGCTTCCGCGATGAGGACCTGCGCGCCGACCGCCAGCCGGAGTTTACGCAAATTGACGTCGAGATGAGCTTCCCGCGCGAGGAGACCATCTACGAACTGGTCGAAGGCATGTTAGCCGCCGCCTTCACCGCCGCCGGCGAGCGTGTCGCCACGCCGTTTCCCCGCATGAGCTGGGAGCAGGCCATGGCCCTTTACGGCAGCGACAAGCCCGATCTTCGTCTGCCGCCCATGCTCGACGCGCGCGGCTTTTTCGCCCCCGCCGATCTGGCGCATCTGAAGCTCGACCCGGCGCTGCCCTTGTTCGCCATTCGCATTCCCCAGGTCGGCGCTCTCTCCCGCCGCGAGCGCGATGAACTGCGCCCCTTGGCAGAGGGCCGCCGCGCTCGTTTCTTCGAGGACTTCGCCCGCATCGCCAAGGCTTTCCCGCAGGCCGGCGCGCAGATTACCGCCGCCTTTGCCGCCCAGGGCGGCGGCGAGGGCGACCTGGTGGTTTTGGTCGGCGCGCCCGCACCCGCCGGCGAGCCCACATTTACCGCCCACGCGTTGGCCGCCGAGGCCGGCGGCTTCCGCTTGGCGCTCGGCCAACGCTTCGCTGACCGCCACCGCCTGCTCGATCCCCGCGATTTTCGCTTCCTGTGGGTGACCTCCTTCCCGATGTTCGAGTGGGACGCCGCCGAGCGCCGCTGGGCCGCCGCCCATCATCCCTTCACCTCGCCGCGCGAGGAAGACTGGCCGCGGCTGGAGTCGGCGCCGGGCGAGGTCAAGGCCCGCGCCTACGATGTCGTGCTCAACGGGACGGAATTGGGCTCCGGCAGCATCCGCATCCACCATCCCGAGCTTCAGTCCCGCATCTTCGCCTTGCTGGGCATGGATGAGGAAGAGGCCCGCCGCCGCTTCGGCTTCTTCCTGGAAGCCCTGCGCTATGGCGCCCCGCCGCACGGCGGCATCGCGCTGGGGCTGGACCGGCTGGTGATGATTCTGGCGGGGGAAAGTTCCATCCGCGAGGTCATTCCCTTTCCCAAAACCGCCCGCGCCGTGGATCTGATGGTCGAAGCCCCTTCCGCGGTCTCCGCCGCACAGCTCCGCGAGTTGGGCATCCGCCCGCTGTAGCGATTCGCGGCGTCCCGCGCCGCCCTGCGCCATGCCGGCCATTTGCATCCTTCCCGACCAGGTCGCCAATCAGATCGCCGCCGGCGAGGTGGTCGAGCGGCCGGCGTCGGTGGCCAAGGAGTTGCTGGAGAACGCCCTCGACGCCGGCGCCCGCAGCGTTCGCATCGAAGCCGACGGCGGCGGCGCCCAGCGCCTGCGCGTCGTGGATGACGGCCACGGCATGGAGCGCGAGGATGCGCTGCTGGCCTTGCAGCGCCACGCCACCAGCAAGCTGCGCACCGCCGAGGATCTGGTCGCCATCGCCACTCTGGGATTCCGCGGCGAGGCGCTGCCCTCCATCGCCGCCGTCTCCCGCTTCACCTTGGAAACCGCCACCGCCGCCGGCGCCGGCACGCGCATTCAAGTCGCCGGCGGCAAGGTGCAATCCGTCCAGCCCGCCGGCCTGCCGCCCGGCACCGCCATCACCGTCGAGCGGCTGTTCTATAACGTTCCCGCCCGCCGCAAGTTCCTCAAGACCGAAGCCACCGAGTTGGCCCATATCGCCACTCTCGCCTCGCATTACGCCCTGGCCCATCCCGAGTTGCACCTGGAACTGCGCACTCCGCGCCGCGACATCTTCACGCTGGCGCCGGCCGCCAGCCACCGCCAGCGGCTACAGCAGTTGTTCGGCGCCGAGGTGGTGGCCGGCCTGCTGGAAATCGCCGCCGCCGTTCCCCTGCCGCCGCCCGCCGCCGGCGAGGAAGCGCCGCAGTTGGCGATCTACGGCTTCGTCTCCCCGCCCGAGGTGCACAAGCTCAACCGCCAGTCGGTCTTCACCTTCGTCAATCGCCGCTTGGTCCATGACCGCGTCATCCAGCACGCGCTCGGCGAAGCCTACCGCAATCTGCTGCCCAACGGCGTGCATCCCATGGTGCTGTTGTTCCTCGATCTTCCCTTCGAGGAAGTGGACGTCAACGTGCATCCGGCGAAAACCGAGGTCCGCTTTCGCCGCCAGGCCTGGGTGCATGACAGTGTGCGCGACGCCATCCGGCAGGCTCTGGGCCGCGCCCGCTCCATTCCTTCGCTGCCGCGGCAAGTCGCCGCCCGCCCCAGCGCCGCCGCCCTCACCGATCTCGGCGGCCTGGAGCAGGGGCGCATCGAATCCGCCGTTTCGGAATCCGGAATGGAATCGGGCGCTCCGGCGCCGGCCGCCGCGCCGCTAGCCGCCGCCGGCGCCGGCGCGGACAACCCCATCGCCCGCCGCTGGTCGGAGTTGGCCCCCAGCTTTGGCCT
>JAKAUF010000422.1 GCA_021827785.1 Acidobacteriota bacterium
GAGCCGGCGGTAACGACCGCGACCGTGGGGCCACTCGACCCCGCGCCGCCGAATCCCAGCGAGCCCAAGCCGCTAGTGAACACCGCGCCGTCCGCGCCGCCGGCCGGAGCTTGCCCGGGATTGACCGCGGCGAGTGACGAACCGGCGCTCACGCCGGCGATTGCCGTAGCGTCGGCCCCAGCGATCACAGCCCCCGCCGGCGCCGCCGCCGCAGCCGGCGCGCAAGCCGACCACAGGCAACTGCCGAGCGCGGCCGCAACTCCGCCGCCACCACCACCGATCGCTGTCAGCGTGACGCCGGCGGCGCCGCCGCTGCTAATTTCCTCCCCGGTGGGCTGCGCCAGGGCCGGCGCCTGCACCAGCGCCAGCACAATCGCCAGCAGCCCGAAGCATGCAAATAATTTCGCTCGGATTCTTGTTTTCCTTTCGCAATCGCCCGGCCGCTAGACCGCGGCAGTTTGGATTGCACGTTCATCGCCGTTGCTAAGTGGCCGCAGAGCAAGGGGTACGGCGGCGAATTGCGCAGCCGCGTTGCGCCATTGGGAAGAACCGTCCGGCCCGTCGGTTCGTGCGGCTGCGGAGCGACGCCTTCCAAAAAGCCGCCGCGAGCGCGGGAACACCGCGGGAGGAGCGGGGGTCTATAGGGATGGAGGGCGGCGATGTTCGAGCAAAGCCTGGTGCGGGCAGAGGGATGCGGCCGGCGGCCGGCGGCGGTGGCGCTTTCCTTGGCGCTGCAAGCAGCAGGGATCGGGGCGCTGGCGCTCGTGCCGCTATGGCGGTATGCGGCGCTACCCGCGGCGTCGGCGGCGGCGGTCGTCGCGCCGCCGGCGATGGCGGCGCCGCCCGCGGATGCGGGGCGGGCAGGGGCGCGGCAGGCGCTCCCGAAACAACCGATCGTGCGGTTGGCGGTGGAGGTGCCGACGCTGACGGCGCCGACGGCGATTTCAACCATGGCGGCGGCGCGGACGCCGACGCACCCGCTACCGGGCGCGCCGATGGGCGTGGCGGGAGGCGCGGGATCAGGGCCGCCTGCGGCTTGGCTCGGCGCGATGCGGAGCGCCGCCCCGGGGCCACCGCCGGCAGCGGCGGAAATGATTCGCGTCGGCGGCGAGGTGCAAGCGGCGCGGTGCATGGCTTGTCCGCCGCCGAGTTACCCCGCGCTGGCGCGCATGGCGGGCGTCAGCGGCGTCGTGGCGCTGGCGGCGGTGATCGGAACTGATGGGCGCGTGACCGGGCTGCGGCTGCTCAGCGGGCCGGCGCTGCTGGTGGCGGCGGCGATCAGGGCGGTACGGGCTTGGCGATACCGGCCGACCCGGCTCAACGGAAAACCGGTGAGCGTGAGGACGGCGATCCGCGTCGCGTTCCGCCTGGGCAGCCGGTAGGCTCCGCGCCTGCTTTGCCCCCCAAGCAAAAGGCGCGGCTCCCGCGAAACGCGCGTTGGCGGCTGGTCCGCGCCGGCGGGAAATCGCGGCCGGTGTAGCGCACGATCCCGCGGGCGGGCTAGCGGGATCGCGGAAGGTGGGACTCCACAAGTTGCAGGATTGACCGCGACGCAACGGATCTCTAGAAACAAGGGTGATGGAGATCGGAGAGACGCTTGCGCCGCCGCGTCATCGTTCGGACTGAAGAGCGAGTGCCTGTTCACATGGATTTGGAGCTGGCGGCGGAGGGGCCCGGCGGCGCGCGGGAACTTGCGCTGTTGGAAAATGCTAGCCCGCACGGCGCCTGCGTGCTGACCCAGTTCGCGCACGCACCCGAGGAACGCGTCTGGCTGCGCAGCCGAAGCGGGCAGGTTTTGGCTCGCGCGCGCGTGGTCTATTCGCAGTGGCGGGAGGGGCGATACGCGACAGGAATGGAGTTGCTGCTGACGGACGGCGAATGGAAGCGGCTGGCGGGCGGCGGCGGGATGCGGGCCCAGCACGTCAGTTAGCGGTGGGCAGCGACGAAGTCCGCTGGCGAGCGCAGAGCGATTGCCCGGCGCGGGCCGCGAAGTTCTTCCGCGCGGCTGGGGCGCGCGGGAGTATTCGCCGCGTCGCCGCGCCTGAGTTCGCTGCGGGAAGAGGGCGCGGTTCCCGCGCGCGGCGGGGCCGCCGGCTGGCGGACGATCCGTCCGCGCCGCTAGAGGGTGAGGCGGGATCACGGGACGCGGTATGCCTCCGGCTTGCGTACGGTCACGCTGGGCGCGGCCGGGGCAGACAGGCGAGGACGCCCATCCCGCTATCCCCGCAGTGGACGAGGCCGCGGGACGGCCGCAGAGTGAGGGGGCGAGCGCAGGGCGGGAGCCTAACGTCACAACGCGGGACGGGAGACAGAAGCGGGGGACGGGCTGACGCCGCCCGGGAAGATCCATGTCCGCCGATGGCAGCGGGGCGAAGAAAAAACCGGCGGGCGCACGGGGAGAGATGGCGCGGTGCGCCCGGGATGATGGTGGATTGTCAAACGCGGCGGCGGAACGCGGCGGGAAGCGCTCAACCATTCCGGAAAACACTTCCCTGACCGCGTCCGACCGCAAACCGGCGGGCTGGGAGGCGGCCACGGGCAATGCCAACCCGTGATCCCGCCGGCCGGCGCCCTGAAGCGCCCTCGGCAACCGGCTGGTTGGCCGAATTGCCTGCGTAATGGTCATGGATGCAGGGTTGCTGGGCGGGGTTGGACGAAAGCAGTGGGGCAAGGGGAAAAGCCAGCCGGAATGGTGGCTGCGGTCCGACATATAGAGCCGCGGGCCCAGCCCCGCGTGCGGCGGCGCGCGCACGCACGGTTGTGACATTTTTGCCGGCTATTTCGCGCAAGTACTTTGTTATCAGCAAAAACAATGTCAGTAGCGACGGCCCCGCCACGGCCGGCGCGTCCGGTTTCCAGGCGCATTAGTAGGCGCAGGCCCCAGCCCCGCCTACGCGCCGAGCTGTGTCGGGGACAGCGCACCAAGCCTGCGGTATTGCGGGCGCGGGGCATTGCCTGCTTATGCTTGGCACGGGGGCCTGGGCGCCTCCTTTGCCGGGCGCGGCCCGCGCGGGCGGCTAATCCTCCACGATGCGGAGGAGCTGGCGGACGGAAGGATGGGCGATGGTCTGGCTGCGGCCGGAGGGCCAGGCGATTTCGAGCCGTTCCGGCTTTTCGTCGCCCAGGCCGAAGTGCAGCGGCAGGTCGTGCTGGGAGAGATACGAGCCCTGAGCGCCGACCTGCTGGAAGAAGACCTTGCCGCCGGCGTGCAGGCGGACGCGGGCGCCGATGGCGCTGGCATGGCCGCGGCGGCCGACCAACTGCAACTGGAGCCAGTTGCGAGACTCGGCGCCATCGGCGCGGAGCAGAAGCAGGGGCCCGCGATTGCACAGAATGGCGACGTCGAGGTCGCCGTCGCGGTCATAGTCGGCGAGGGCGAGGCCGCGGGCGACGCGGGGCACGGCGAGGGCGGGGGCGACGGCGGCGGCGGCGTCGGTGAAGCCGTTGTCGCGGCCGTGGAAGAGAAAGGATTTCTCCGGCTGGAGAATCTCGGGACGCTCGGGATTTTCCAGCGTGCTGCCGTTGGCGACGACCAGATCGAGGACGCCGTCGTTGTCATAATCTAGCCAGCCGCAACCCCAACCGACGACGGGGAGGGTGACGTAGGCTAGGCGGACATCGGCGGCGACGTCGGTGAAGGCGAGCTGGCCGGAGACCACGCCGAGGTTTTGGTAAAGCGAATCGCCTTCGCCCAGCCAATGGGCGGCGAAGAAATCCAGCTCGCCGTCCTGATTGTAGTCGGCGACGGCGAGGCCCATGGTGCCCTTGTTCTCGGCGGTCCAGGTTTGGGCGCTGCGGTCAAGGAAATGGCCGTCGCCGCGGTTGAAGAAGAACCGGTTCATGCTCAGGTCATTGCCGACGTATAGGTCCAAGCGGCCGTCGCGGTGAAAGTCGGCGGCGGTGACCACCAGGCTGCGGCCATGGGCGTCGGCGACGCCGGCGCGATGGGCCACCTCGGTGAACGTGCCGTCGCGATTGTTGTGGAACAGGAGATTCGGTTCGGCGGTGAAGGACTGGGGATTGAGCTGCGGGGGAACCTCCAGGCCGTACTGGCGGGAAACGCCGGCAAAGCGGAAGGCGGAAAGATCGCTGGGATAACGGACATAGCGGCAGACGTAAAGATCGAGCCAGCC
>JAKAUF010000086.1 GCA_021827785.1 Acidobacteriota bacterium
CTGACCACCACCGATCAGGTCCTGGAAAAACCCGCCTTCAACTTGGTTCTCCAGTCCGCTCCCTTGCAGGAGCCCAGCAACGCCTATTACCACTGGCATATCGAGTACATGCCTCGGCTCACCAAGGTGGCCGGCTTCGAATGGGGCAGCGGTTTCTACATCAACCCCACGCCGCCCGAGGAAGCGGCGCAATATCTGCGCGAAGCCGAAGTGACCGCTCCGGTCACGGTGGGCTAGGCGCCTTCCCACCATCAATTCGTGGCGACTTTCGACCGCCATCCCTCGGGGCTCTGTTACACTGGCCTGAGTCGTCGCGCCGCTTGCGACTGGGGCACAGCGGGCGCGAAATGGCCGCGACGTTGTGCCGGATGGCCAGCCCCCGGCCAGAGCCGCGGCGCGGCACCAGTGCCACCCCGGCGGGGCTGGGGCGAACGGGGCCGCCGGTACCTCCCACCCGCCAAGCGGGACGCGCGGCGCAACGGCGATGGGGCCCGCGCCAGTCAATCCGTTCCACCCGCGCCACGCCCCGCATCAGGTTCTGAATGCTCATCGAGGCTTTCAGCAGTCCTTGGTACCTGTTTTGGTCTAAGTGGTGGTCGCAAAGTTGGGATTGGCTGCGCCGCCTCGGCGGCCATTACCATGTCAATCCCGTCGTCTTCGCCGCGCTCTATTTGGGCGCCATTCCCATCACGATCGCCGCCGTGGTTTGGGCGGCGCGCAATCATCGCCTCGGCCGGCCCAATTGGCTGCCCATTGGCGTGGCCTGCCTATCGTTTTCTTCCGCGACGCTGTACGTTTTGATCGCCGGCCGCAATCTGCCGCTCGAGGCCTATGTGGTCTTGGGCCTGGTTCTGGCCTATGGCTTATGGGCGGTGCGCCGCTCGCTGCGCAAGAAAACCGGCGGCGCGCATCCTGCCGGGCGCATTTAGTAGAACAAGCCGCTGCGGTAAGCCAGCCACCAACTGAACACGAACAACGGTACGGTCGCGACCATGGACCACACGAAGGGCATCGCGAACCCCGCGGCCGTGGTCGTAAGGCTGAACACAGTCCAAAATGCCTTCTTGGGATCCATGCTGTTTGCGGCCAATCACCGCGCTTCGGGCGCGCCGCTGCCGCGGAATACCCTAGCCCAAACTAGCACCCCCGCGCCGCGCCCGCCATGTCCCAGCGGACAGGTTATTCCGCCAGGCATCCGTGCGCGCCCGGACGCCCGCCGCGGGCCGTGGCGTCTTTCTTCGGGGCGTTCGTTTCCGGCCGTCCAGCCGCTGCGTCCGTTGCGCCGCGGGTTACATCGTGGCGATCATCGCGAACGTCATCAGCACGATCACCACGCTGGTCGTCCAGGCAACGATGTTGAAGAACCTTGAGTTCCGCATATCCCCCATCACCGATTCGCGGTTGATCAGAATCAGCATGAACGTCAGCACCACGGGCAGCAGCACGCCGTTGGCCACCTGCGAAATCAAAATCACCCGCAGCAGCGGCAGATGCGGAATCAGCACGAACCCGGCGCCGAAGGCGATCAGGGCGGTGTACAGCCAGTAAAACGCCGGCGCTTCGGAGAATCGCTTATCAATGCCGGATTCGAAGCCCAGGCCCTCGCAGATGTTGTAGCTGGTCGCCAAAGGCAGAATCGCCGCCGACAATAGCGCGGCGTTGATCAGGCCGATCGCGAACAGCAGGGAAGCGAACCGTCCCGCCAGCGGCCGCAACGCCTCCGCCGCCTGCGCGGCGTCGGTGATGTTGCGGTGCCCGGAGACGAATAGCGTCGCGGCGCAGGCGGCGATGATGAAAAAGCTGACGACGTCGGTCACGATGCAGCCGCTGATCACGTCCCAGCGGCTCAAGGCGTATTCCTTTTTCCCGATCCCCTTCTCCACCACGGATGCCTGCAAATAGAACTGCATCCACGGCGTGATCGTGGTGCCGATCAGCCCCAGCAGTAGGAAAAGGTAGGTGTTGCTGCCGTGGAACGCGGGAATGAAGGTGTGGTGCAGCGCCAGCCGCCAGTTGGGGTGCGCCAAAAACGCCGATATGGGATAAGCGATGTAGATCAGCGAGAAGAGGATCAGGATCTTTTCCACGCCGCGGTAGCGTCCCCGCGTCACCAGCAGCCACACCAGCACCGCGCCGATCGAGACGGCGATGTATTTGGAGACGCCGAAGATGCCCATGCCCGCGGCCAGGCCGGAAAACTCCGCCGCGATGTTCCCGAAGTCCGCCGCCCCCAGCACCAGCATGGCGAAAAACGTCCAGCGGAAGCCGAACTCCTCGCGGATCAGGTCCGATAGTCCCTTGCCTGTGGCCGCGCCCATGCGCGCCGCCATCTCCTGAACCACGATCAGGGCGATGGTGATCGGGATCAGCGTCCACAGCAGCAAATAGCCGGTCTGCGCCCCGGCTTGCGAGTAGGTGAAGATTCCGCCCGGATCATTGTCTACATTGGCGGTTATGAAACCCGGGCCGAAGATGGCGAAAAACAGCACCAGCTTCGCCTGCCAGGAGCCCAGCCAGCCGCGCGCGCGGGCAGCACGACGCCGCTTCGGCGCCGGCGATTCCTCCGCGCCGGAGGGTGCGATGACGGGTTGGGTGGGCAACCGCATCGGTTCCAAACTTGCCCGCGCCAGGCAAGGGGAACCGGCGGTTCATCCGAGCCTAGGGCCGAGATGGATTCCGCGGCAGACCCTCGCGCCAGGCGGGGCGGGCGCCCCGCCCGAAGCGGGGGCGACTACTCCCAGGTTCTTTTGTGCGACTCATAAGACAGGTGGCGCGAATCGGCGCGCCTCGCCCGACCTTTCTAACTCTAGCCCGCCGCCGAGAAAACGGTCAACGATAAACGGAGCGGAATCAATCGGCAAGCGCGCGGCCCTGGCGGGCGCACCAGTAGGGTAGCCGTCCTCGGCTGCCCGGGGCAGCCGCCGTCCTCGGCTGCCCAGCGCAGCTGCCGTCCCGGCTGCCCGGCGAAGCTGCCGTCCCCGGCTGCCTGGCGAAGCCGCCGTCCTCGGCTGCCAATCCCGTGCGTCCCGCTTAGTGGCAGCCGCAACCGCCCCGCCCGCACGCACATCCGCCGCCGCTGCTGGCCGCAGCCGCGCCATCCCGCCACCGGCCTTGGCGGCAAAGACCGAAAATTGCAGCGTGTTTTTCCTGCCGCCGCAGCGCGGGCAGACGGTGCGGCCGGAATCCGCGACGGTCTGGAGCTTCTCGAAACGCCCTTGGCAATCCGCGCAGACGTACTCGTAGATCGGCATGGCCCTATTTTACCGGTCCCCTCCGCAGGAGCGGTGCCGGGCCGGCCCGCAGAGCTATGCGGCGCTCCTCGCCCCACCCTCGCTTAGTGCGGCATGCCCTCATAGCCGGCATGACCGGCTCCCGGCTTCCGGTAGGCTTCCGTGTGGGCCTGGTTGATGGCCGCTAGCCGCGCCAGCGCCGCTTTGGCCTGCGGGCCCATCCCCATGCGCTGGTAGGCGACGGCCAGCCGGGCATACACGGCTGGATCATTGGGCGCCGCGCGCCGCGCCGCCTCCAGATGCGGAATGGCCGCGGCCGGCTTGCCGGCGATCAGTTCCAATTGCCCATAGGTGAGCTGCGCCGCGGCGTTGTGCGGCGACAGCCCTAACGCTAGGCTCAGCGCCTGCCGGGCCGCAACGAACTCCCCGGTCCCAGGCGGAGCGCCGGAGCGCAGCACCGCTTGGGCAAAGATAATCAGCAACAACACGTCCTTGGGCTGGCGCTTCAGCCCTTGCCGCGCCGCCGCCACCGCGCCGTTGAAGTCCGCCTGGGCGATGTCCGCCTGCGCCAGCGCCATATAGCCGATCACGCGCCCATGCGCCAGGCGCTCGGCGGCCAGCCAGCCGCGGGCGGCGGCGCGGGGATGGTTGGTGTCCGCCGCTAGCGAGGCTTGCTCATAATGCAGCCGAGCGGAATTCGGAAACTGCGCCAGCCCGGCGGTAATGATCTGTTGGGCAAGGGAGTAGTCGCTGTGCCGCAGGCAAGCGTCGGCCAAAAATAAATACAGCGGCAGATGATGCGGCTCGAGCGCCGCCGCCCGTTCGAACGCGGCCCGCGCGGCGCCCGGGTGGCCGAGGGCGATCTCCACTTGCGCCCGCAAATTTTGCACCTCGGCGCGG
>JAKAUF010000426.1 GCA_021827785.1 Acidobacteriota bacterium
CAATTTGGATTTGTCGAGCGAGGCGCAGACGGGGCTGAAGATTCCCTCTGGGCAGATCGCCGGCGGCCAGTTCGTGGTGGCGGCAGGGAAGACCAGCGACCTGGACATCAACTTTAATTCCTGCGCCTCGATCGTGGCGGAAGGCACCGGCGCCTACCGCCTGAAGCCGGTGCTGACGGCGGGCGAGGTGACGGCGACGTCGGATTCCATCAACGGAACATTGACGAACCTGCCCAGCGGCGGCAAAGCGCTGGTGGCGCTGGAAACGACGAACGGGAACGGCGTGGACCACGTGGTGATGGAAACGACGCCGGATTCCAGCGGCAATTTTGTCTTCTGTCCGGTCGGTTCGGGCACGTATGACGTGGTGGCTGATGCCATCGGCAGCAACAACATCGCCGACGCGGCGACGGTGGTGACGGGGGTGACGGCGGGCGAGACTGTGGGCAATATGCCCCTGGTCGCGGTGGCTTCGCCGGGAACGCCGGCGACGATCACCGGGCAGGTCAGCACGGCGCCGGTGGTGACCGCGGGCGAGGACGTTTCCGTGGGGGCGTTGCAGCCGATCACGGAGATGGTGAACGGCCAGTCGGCGACGGTGCAGATCACCGTTCCGCTGCTGGGCGCCACCTCGCCGTTGGCGTCCATCACCACGGCGACCACGCCGACCTCGGGTGCGGCTTGCGCGACGGGGACCGACTGCCAGTCCTACAGCCTGCCGGTGCCGGCGGCCAACGCCAATGTGGGGGCCTACTCCAGCGGGACGGTCAGCTACCAGCAAAGCTCGACGACGCCGGTTCCGTACGGCGTGGACGCGCTGGCGCCGAATTGCACCGCCTCAGGGGCGACGACCACCGCCGAGCAGACCACGACCAATAATTCCACCAAGACGCCGCTGACGGTGACGGCGGGGACAACCAGCGACGCTGAGGAGCTGAGCTTTACCGGCTGCTCCTAGGCCGGCTCCGCCGCCGCTGGCGGCTTCACAGCACACAGCCGCCGCGCCCGGGCCACTGGGCGCGGCTTTTTTTTGCGCCGCACGGCCGCGATTGGCGCCCCGCGCCGGGACCCCGCCTAATCTGCCCTTCTCGGGGACGCCTTAAGGTCGCGGAGCGGGTCCCAATCCGGTTCGTACCACTCCTCCTTGCGCGCGTCCATCACGTCAACGCTGTGCCCAGCGCCGGTGAGCCGTACGCCCAGGGCGCTGGCGTGGTTCGCCCCGCAGATAAGGATTGCGCTATCGTGGCCCTTGGCATGGCGGAGGAATTCCTTGAGCATGTGGTCCTCGCGGGCCAGGTTCCACTTTGTTTTCTGGTCGCTGGATGTGGTGTCGTTGTCGTTGTAGCCGGGCGGGATATACCTGCGCTCACGCTCCTAGGGGGCCATCTCCACATTTGCGTAGCCTAGCGCGCATTGTTCGCACAGCTGCTGCGCGAACGTGGCTTCCTTATGGCTGGCCTCCTCGCCGACGAAGGTGGCGCCTGTTTCGCGGATTCGTTCGGAGACAAGGTCAGTGAAACGTCCCCACTGGCCCTCGAGGAACGCGCGATACTCCTCGTCATTGGTGCAGAAGCCCTCGCGGGATTGGAGATGGTGATCGACTCCGATAATGAGGACGCGCATGGCCGCAATTGTAGGCGGTGCCCCGTCCGTCCGGCTAGCTGGTAGCGCCGGGCGGATTCCGAAGCCGGCGCTCCCGCGCCTAGGGGACGTTGATTTGCAGGCCGGTGCTGACTTGCAGGGAGTTGCGGCGGAAGCCCGGCTGGGGGTTGCCGATATAGCTGTCAGTGACGGTGGTGTTGAAGCCGAGGCGCTTGTAAATGGGGATGGCGAAGGTGGTGCTGCCGCTGGCCTGAAAGGCGCGGGCGTTGGTATAGGAGGGCTGGGCGCTGAGGCTCTCCGTCCATTGCACGCTGCCCAATTTGCGCGCGTAGGTCTCCGTCAGATCGGAGGCGAGAAAGCGGGTGCGCGGCGCGGAGAGGAACTGCTGGATGGTGAGGTGCACGTCCGCCTTCAAATTGAAGTTGCTGAACGCCGTCCAGCCGATGCCGGAGCCGTAGCTTTGCTGCAACTGTAGGCCCTGGGCGAAGTTGTGATCGAGCTGGCCGCGAACCAGCGCGAAAAACTGGCGGCTGAAATATTGGTCCTGCTCGAGCTGGGAGGTGAAGACGCTGGTCTTCACCTGCGGATAACCGGGCTGGGAAAGACTGCCGTAGGTTTCTTGCAGGCTGAACTGGGTATTGGAGCGGGGCGGCAGCCAGCTTACATCGGGGATGGGCCGGGTCAGGTTGATGCTGGCGGTGTAGCTGCGCGAGGACTGCGTGGCGCTGACGAAGCTGAAGCCGCCGGCGATGGCGCCGTGCCAGGCCTGGAGGGCGTTGGGATGCTGCACGATGTAGTGCTTGTACAGCGGCGGCGCCAGGATCATGTGGATGCGCTTCAGCGGCCAAATGAGTTCCTCGCCGACGGGCGGGAGAATGTACAGCTTGCCGTCGGCATAGCTGAGGGTGCCGGTGACCGGCGCGCCCTTAACGCCGATGACCACCAGCGAGGCGCTGGTGTTCAAGGTCTGGATTTGGCTCCATTGCAGCGTGATGTTGCCCATCAGGTCGGCGTCGAAGACGATGGCGTGGGCGTCGGCGCGCACCAGCTTGCCGGCGACCTCGTCGCCGTTGCCCAGGGTCAGGGTGTCGGCGGCGTGGAGAAATGCGGAGAGGGCGAGAACCAGCGCCAGGCCGGACGCGAAGCGCGCGGCACGTTGGCTGGAACGGAAAAAATGCATCGGAACGCGGGCGTTTCCAGAAGTCTATTTTCAGAGTACGCGATTGCGAAAACCGCGGGCCGAAAAAATGCACGCCGCGGCGTTACTTTTCAGCGCCGGCTCGAGAGCGCGCGGCCGGCGCGTTCCGGCAGGGGTGGATTCGCAGCGCCGGCTCTGCGACGATGGCGGAGGACAACGCAACGATGGAACCGACGCCACCCCACGCCATGACCCGAATCCTCCCATTCCGTCCCGCCGCCGGCAGGCTGCGGGTAGCGCTGTTGCTGGTCTTCGCTATGGCGCCGCTGGCGGCGCAGGCTATAGCGCCGCTGGCGGCGCAGGCTATGGCCCCGCTGGCGGCGCAGGCTATGGCCCCGTTGGCGGCGCAGGCCCGGGCGCCGCATCGGCGCCATGTGTTCGGCAATCCGAATTTGTGGCAGTACTCCCCGAGCCGGGCATACCACGTCGAGAACTACCGTATCCGGCTGAAGATTGACGAGGCGCGGCGCCGCATCGCCGGCGACGTAGTGGTGACGCTGCGGCCATTCGCGGGCGATTTTCAACGCTTCTACCTCAACAGCTCGGGCCTGGCGATTCACGGCGTGGAGTTGCTGCCCGCGCACGGCGCGGCGATTCCGCTGCGTTTCCACCGCGCCGATCCCAAGCTGTGGATTACGCTGAACCACCCCTACGCCGGCGGGCAGGCGTTGCGCGTCCGCATCGCCTATTCCGGCGCGCCCAACGGCCGCGGGCTGACGTTTATCGAACCGAGCCGGCGGCATCCGCATCTTCACGAAGTGTGGTCCTACGGCTGGCCCACGAACAACCACTACTGGTTTCCCTGTTGGGATTACCCCAATGACAAAGCGTCGAGCGAAACCATCATCACCGTTCCGGCGGGGCAGTCGGTGGTCTCCAACGGCCGTCTGGCGCGGGTGACGCGCGGCCGCGGCTGGGTCACCTACGACTGGATCGAATCGGTGCCGCACACCAGCTATCTGGTCTCCATCGCCGCCGCACCGTGGCGAAAAGTGGCGGAGCATCTGGGCCGCTTGCCGGTGGATTACTACGTTCCGCCCTACGTGTCGCGGCGGCGGGCGCTGCGCTCGTTCGGGCTGACGCCGGACATGATCGGCTTCTACGCCCATGTCTATGGCGTGCCCTTTCCCTATGGAAAGTACGCGCAGGTGGCGGCGCATCACTTCGGCGGCGGGATGGAAAACATCAGCGCCACGACGCTGACCGACACTACGCTGCATTCCGCCCGCGCCGATCATGATTTTCCCAGCACCGAACTGGTGGCGCATGAACTGGCGCATCAATGGTTCGGCGACCTGGT
>JAKAUF010000415.1 GCA_021827785.1 Acidobacteriota bacterium
TTCTTCGGATCGTGCTTCGCCAGCACCTTCGTGATCGCCGCCGTCAGCGTCGTCTTCCCGTGATCAATGTGCCCGATCGTCCCCACGTTTACGTGCGGCTTGCTGCGGTCAAATTTCTCTTTCGCCATATCGTCTCCGTCGCTCGCTGATCGTGATTTGCCGAAAATTTCCAACCGGGGCGGCTATTTCTCCGCCTTGCCTTGAACTCGCGCCATCACCTCTTCGGCCACCGACCGCGGGGCCTCCTCGTAATGCGCGAAATGCATGCTGAAACTGGCGCGCCCCTGGGTGCGGGAGCGCATCTCGGTGGCGTAGCCGAACATGTCGCTGAGCGGAACCATGGAGTTGATGACCTGGCTGCCGCCGCGCGGCTCCATGCCCTCGATGCGGCCGCGGCGGCTGTTGAGGTCGCCGATGATGTCGCCCATGTATTCCTCGGGCACCACCACCTCGACCTTCATCACCGGCTCTAGCAGCGCCGGCTGCGCCCGCTTGGCGGCTTCCTTGAAGGCCATCGAGCCGGCGATCTTGAACGCCATCTCGCTGGAGTCCACCTCGTGATAGCTGCCGTCGTAGAGGGTGACCTTGATGTCCTTCATGGGATAGCCGGCCAGCACGCCGCCTTCCATGGCCTCGCCGATGCCCTTTTCGATGGCGGGAATGTAGTCCTTGGGAACGGAGCCGCCGACGATCTCGTTCTCGAAGACGTAGCCGCTGCCCGGCTCGCCGGGCTCGACGGTGATCTTGACGTGCCCGTACTGCCCGCGGCCGCCGGTCTGGCGGATGTATTTGCCTTCGGCTTCGGCCTTGCGGCGGATGGTCTCGCGGTAGGCCACCTGCGGCTTGCCGACGTTGGCCTGCACGCCGAATTCCCGCATCATGCGGTCCACGATGATCTCCAGGTGGAGCTCACCCATGCCGCTGATGATGGTCTGGGCGGTTTCCGGATCGCTGTGGACGCGGAAGGTGGGGTCCTCCTGCGCCAGCTTGTTCAGCGCCACCGACATCTTTTCCTGGTCGCTCTTGGTCTTGGGCTCGACCGCCACGGCGATCACCGGCGTCGGGAATTCGATGGACTCCAGCACCACCGCGTGCTTTTCGTCGCAGATGGTGTCACCGGTGGTGACGTTCTTCAGGCCGACGCAGGCGGCGATGTCGCCGGCGTAGACCGCCTGAATCTCCTCGCGCTTGTTGGCGTGCATCTTCAGCAGCCGGCCGATGCGCTCGCGCCGCTGCTTGGTGGAGTTCCAAACGTTCTGGCCCGACTCCACGTGCCCGGAATAGACCCGCACGAAAGCCAGTTGGCCGACGAACGGATCGGTCATGATCTTGAACACCAGGGCCGAAAACGGCGCGTCGTCGCTGGCCGGCCGCTCCACCTCCTGGCCCTTCTCGTCCACGCCCTTCACCGGCGGAATGTCCACCGGGCTGGGCAGGTAATCCAGCACCGCGTCCAGCAGCGGCTGCACGCCCTTGTTCTTGAAGGCGGAGCCGCAGAGCACCGGGAACAGGCGCATGGCGATGACCGAGCGGCGCAGGCTGGCGCGCAGCGCGTCGGCGGTGATCTCCTCGCCCTCCATGTACTGGTGCAGCAGCGAGTCGTCGTTTTCAACGATCTTTTCCCGCATTTGATCGTGATAGGCGCGGGCCTGGGCCTGCAGTTCGGCGGGGATTTCCTGCTCCAGGTAGTCGGCGCCCATGGTCTCATCGCGGTAGACGATGGCCTTCATCTTCAGCAGGTCAATGACCCCGCGGAAGCCGTCCTCCGCCCCGAGCGGCAGTTGGATCGGCACCGCCGGCGCGTGCAGGCGCGCGCGGATGGTGCCGACCGCATGGTCGAAATCCGCGCCCATGCGGTCCATCTTGTTGATGAAGCAAATGCGCGGCACGCCGTATTTGTCGGCCTGCCGCCACACCGTCTCCGACTGCGGCTCGACGCCGTGCACGCCGTCGAAGACCGCCACCGCGCCGTCCAGCACGCGCAGCGAACGCTCCACCTCGGCGGTGAAGTCCACGTGCCCGGGGGTGTCAATGATATTGATGCGGACGTCGCGCCAGAAGCAGGTCGTCGCGGCGCTGGTGATGGTGATGCCGCGCTCCTGCTCCTGCGCCATCCAGTCCATCGTCGCGGTGCCTTCATGCACCTCGCCGATGCGGTGGGTGATCCCGGTGTAAAACAGGATCCGCTCCGTGGTCGTGGTCTTGCCGGCATCAATGTGGGCCATGATGCCGATGTTGCGGGTCCGGTCTAGGGGTACGGCTCGAGGCATGGGAAAACTCTGCGCGACGGCTACCAGCGGTAATGCGCGAAGGCGCGATTCGCCTCCGCCATGCGGTGCACGTCCTCTTTCTTCTTGACCGCGCCGCCGCGGTTGTTGGCGGCATCCAAGATTTCGTTGGCGAGGCGGTCGGTCATGCCCTTCTCGCCCCGCTGCCGGGCAAAGGTGATCAGCCAGCGCACCGCTAGGCTGTTGCGGCGCACATTGTTGACCTCGACCGGCACCTGATAGTTGGCGCCGCCTACCCGGCGGCTCTTGACCTCGACCGCGGGCTTGACGTTCTCCACGGCCTTTTTGAAGAGCTTCAGCGCGTCATCGCCGCCCTTTTCGCCCACCTGGGCCAGGGCGGAATAAAAAATCTGCTGGGCGCGGCTCTTTTTGCCGTCCCACATCATCCCGTTGATGAACTTGTTGACCAGCGTGGAGCCGTGAATCGGATCCGGCAGCGGCTCCCGTTTGGCGATGTGGCCTTTGCGTGGCATCGTGAGTTCGCTCCTTCGCTTTTCCGCTAGGCCTTGGGCCGCTTGGCGCCGTATTTCGAGCGCGACTGCTTGCGGTTGGCCACGCCCACGGCATCCATCGCCCCGCGCACCACGTGGTAGCGGACGCCGGGCAGGTCCTTGACGCGGCCGCCGCGGATCAGCACGATCGAGTGCTCTTGCAGGTTGTGTCCAATGCCGGGGATATAGGTGGTGACCTCGATGCCGTTGGTCAGGCGCACGCGGGCCACCTTGCGCAGCGCGGAGTTGGGCTTCTTCGGCGTTTGCGTATAGACGCGGGTGCAGACGCCGCGCTTCTGCGGCGACTGCTGCAGAGCCGGCGAGGCCGTCTTGTACCGCGCCTTGACCCGCCCCTTGCGGACTAATTGGTTAAAAGTCGGCAAACCGTCCCTCCGCCGCGGCCACGGCCGCGGCCGCCAACGCCCCTGCCGCCGGACACAAAGCCGGCGGCGGCGCGTTCGCGCCTGCAATCCATTCCATTTCCAAATCCCGAAGGATCGCCTTCCGACGTTGCGCCGGGGCCGAATGCAAATCCGGACCGGCTCCGTTTCGGAGGGCGCCGCCTGTTCCGTTGCAAACCACGGCCCCGCCATGGCACCGCGCGGGATCAACAGGCGCTCCACGCTCCCAACGCTCCCAAGCTGGGTGCGCTGGCTGGCTGGTCAAGTCGGGCCGGAGCGGACACGCCACTCCCGCCTTCCTTGCGCGTGAAACTCTCCCATGCTAACAAGGCCGCGCCAAGACTGTCAACGCGGCGGGGCCGCCTCGCCGCCGCCGCCCCGCGCCGCCACCCCCCACGCCCGCCGCCGCCCGTCCCACCGCGGCGTCGGCGGCCGGATCGGCGCGCCTGCCGGGCGGAGCGCGACCAGCCTCATGCTAGTCTGAATCAGGCGGCTCCGCGCTCCCCCGGGTGTGCAGCTTTGCCGCCGCCTTTCCATCCGGCGCCATCGTCTAGCGGCCTAGGACGTCGCCCTCTCAAGGCGAAGACCGCGGGTTCGAATCCCGCTGGCGCTACCAATTATTCCGCCGGTCGCGATTCCTCGGCGCCGCCGCCCGGCGGTGGACGCGCGCCGCGCGGCGCCGGCGCGCAAATGCTTCCCGCCGCGACCGCCCCAGGCCCGATCCCTGGACCTGCGGTTCAGCCGGAGACCGGCTGGCCGGCGCAGAATGCCGTGCCCAGGCATTCCTCGAGGGCGCGGACGGTGAAGGGCTTGCCGAGAAATGCCTCGCCCGGCGGGAGCAAGCCACAGGCCTCGGCGGCCGCGCGTGTATAGCCGCTGGCATAAACCACCCGCAAGCCAGGCTGGATGCGGCG
>JAKAUF010000072.1 GCA_021827785.1 Acidobacteriota bacterium
ACCCATCCAGCTCTCAAGAAAATTTCCCGCTGGTTTTTCGAGCATCCCGACGAACTGCTCACCGCCGACGCCTTCGCGGAGAAATATGGCGTACCCGCCACCTGGCTGGATCTGAAGGGCCTGGTCGTTCATAAGGTGCTGACCGCCATCGCCCCCAACGGCGCGGTCATTACCCTACCCTTCGAGGTCGGCGAAACCACGCGCTTCCGCTTCAACCGCGCGCTCAGCAAGCTGGTCGAGGACGTGCTGGCCAAAACCAAGCCCGGCCCGCGGGCCGACACGGTGTATCCGGAAGGGCCGGAAAAAGGCAACACCGGCGGCAGAACCTGGAAGGGCTGGCGCCAACTCCCCGGCTCGTAACCATTGCTTGGCGCGGGCCCCAGCGCGGCTGCCCACCCCAGCGCGCACCGCTGCGCGTTGGGGGCCCCGGGTCCGCCGCGCGTCCCGCTCACGCGCCGGCTGGGCCGGGGACCCCAGCCCGCCCCAGCCCAGCCGACGCGTCGCTCCGCCCCAACGCGCGCCGCTGCGCGTTTGGACCCAGGCTTTGGGGGCCGCGCCGCGTCGCTTGCCGGGGGCGGGCCGCCGCGATCGCCAAAGCGCCTGCGGCGCGGGGGAATTTCGCGGCCTTTCCGCGCCCGCTTTGCTCCCCAACCAAATGGCGCGGCCCCCGCGAGCGGCGACGTTTTCTGGGGGCGCGGACGGCCCGTCCGCTGCCGGATGCGGGCCGGCGGCCCGCGCCCCCAGGGCCGGCCGTGCGCGGTCGTAGCCGGGGGTATATACTGAAGGCGCTCTGGATTAGGATTCTCCGGCGCGCGGAGGATGAGTTTGCGACCAACCGCGAACCGGCGCTTTAACGAATTAATCGGTGTCTTGCTGCTGGCGGCGGCGTGTCTGCTGTTTCTGGCGCTGGTGTCGTATCATCCCGCCGACCCCTCGCCGGACACGGCCGCGGCCTTGGCGCGCCCCGCCAACTGGGTCGGGCCGGTGGGCGCCTGGGGCGCCGACCTTCTGTTCCAAACGTTTGGCATTGCGGCGTTTTTATTCGCCTTGGGCCTGGCCGCCTCGGCGCGGCGCTGGTTCCAGCCGCAGCCGCCGGGCAAACGCGCGGCGGAAAAGGGCTGGATCGGACCACTGAGCCGGGCGGGCGGGCTGCTGTTATTGGTGGTGGCGGCGGGCGCGGGCTTGGCGGAACTGCCCTGGCACGCCCTATGGCGCTCGGCGGTGCCGCTTTCCGGCGTGGCCGGCGGCTTGGCCGCCGCCGGCTTGACCCGCGGCTTCAGCCCCATCGGCGCCGGCATTCTGACCTTGACCGCGCTGCTGACGGGATTGTTCCTGGCCACGCCGTTCAGCTTCGCGGCGGCGGAGGATTGGTGGCTGGAGAGCATCGCCCCGCGCGTCAATCCCGTCGTCCGGCCCATCCTGTGGCCGCTGACCGCGCCCTTGCGGGCGCTGGCCGCGTGGTGGCGGCGGCGGCAAGAGGCGATCGCCGAACGCCGGCGGCAGCGCGCCAGCGAACGGGCCACGGTGGTGGCGCGGCGCGCGCGCGTGGACAGCCAATTCATTCCCGCCCGGGAGCGGCCGGTGCCGGTGCTGGCCAGCGCCGCCAGCCGCGCGCGGCAGGAACTCGAGGAGCGCTCGCGGACCGCCGGCGGCGGCCCGGAAACCTGGCCCGATGAGCCGGAGGCGGTCGCCGCCTCCGCCCCCGCCCCGCCGGTGCGCCTGACGCCGCCGTGGGAAGACGAGCCCGGCGCCGCGGCGGCGGCCCGCGAGAACGCGGCGGACGTCACGGTTTCTCCGCTGGTGGCGCGCGGCCGCGCGGCGATGCGGCCCAAGCCGCGGCCCGCGGGCAACTACAAGCTTCCCTCCCCCACGCTGCTGCAAGAACCCGGCGCCGGCGAGCATGTGGATGAAGCCGAGCTGCGCGAGCTGGCGGCGGCGCTGAAGGCCAAATGCGAGGAGTTCGACGTCCACGGCCAGGTGACGCAGATCAATCCCGGCCCAGTGGTCACCACCTATGAGTTCAAGCCCGAAGCCGGGGTCAAATACAGCCGCATCACCGCGCTGAATGAAGACCTCTGTCTGGCGCTCGAAGCCGAATCCATCTACATCGAACGCATCCCGGGCAAAAGCACCGTCGGCATCGAGGTGCCCAACCGGCGGCGGGAAACGATTTATCTGCGCGAAGTGGTCGAGTCCAAGGAGTTCCATGGCGGCGGCTCGCCGCTGACCATGGCCCTGGGCAAGGACATCAACGGGCGGATGATCACCGCCGACCTAGGCTCCATGCCCCACCTGCTGATCGCCGGCTCGACCGGCTCCGGCAAGAGCGTGGCGCTGAACAGCATGATCGTCAGCCTGCTCTACAAATCCACGCCCGACGAGGTGCGGTTCATTCTGGTGGATCCCAAGCGGCTGGAACTGGGGCTGTACGACGGCATTCCCCACCTCTATACGCCGATCATCACCGAGCCCAAGCTGGCCGCCAACGCCCTGCGCAACGCCACGCGGGAAATGGAGCGGCGGCTGAAGGTGCTGGCCGGCAAGGGCGTGCGCAACATCGCGCAATACAACCAGCTATTCCAGTCGCGCGAGCCAGGGCTGTTCGACAACCTGGAGGAAGACCCCGACAACCGCCCGCTGCCCTACATCGTCATCATCATTGACGAGCTGGCCGACCTGATGGTGGTGGACGGCAAGAACGTCGAGGAATCCATCACCCGCCTGGCGCAGATGGCCCGCGCCGTCGGCATTCATTTGATTCTGGCCACGCAGCGGCCCTCGGTGGACGTTATCACCGGCCTCATCAAGGCCAACTTCCCCGCCCGCGTCTCCTTCCGCGTCGCCACCAAGGTGGATTCGCGGACCATCTTGGATACGCAGGGCGCCGAGTCGCTGCTGGGCAAGGGCGACATGCTGTTCCTGCCGCCCGGCACCAGCCGCCTGCACCGCGTGCACGGGACGTTCGTCACGGAAAAGGAAATCGCCAAGGTGGTGCAGTTCTGGGCGCAGCAAGCCCCGCCGCAGTTCGATGAAACGTTCCTGCGCCCGCCGGCGGAAGAAGGCAAGGAGGGCGGCGGCGCGGGTGGGGATGATGGCGAGTTCGCCGGCGGCGAGAGCGGCGGCGAACCGCAGGACGATCCCATGTTCGAAGACGCCGTGCGCGTGGTCCTGGAATATGGCAAGGCCAGCACCTCGCTGCTGCAGCGCCGCCTACGCATCGGCTATGGCCGCGCCGCCCATTTGATTGACCTGATGCACGCCGACGGCATCGTCGGTCCCGCCGACGGCCCCAAGCCGCGCGAAGTCCTCAAGCGCCCCGACTGGCTGGCCGAGGTGGATGAGGTGCTGCGCTAGGCCATGGACGGCGCCGGTCCGCACGGCTCCGCGCCAGCGCAGGGAACCCCGCCACCCGATCCCAACGACCGCTGGCCCGGCACGCCGTGGCTGTGGGCCTCGCTCGCCGTGGCCATACTGTGTCTGCTCACCGCCGCGTGGCTGGCCGCCCGGCCGGAGCTGGCGGCGCTGCTGGCGTACCGCCGCCGCCAGGCCATCGCGCGTCGTGAGCAAATGGCCGCCCATTGCGCGGCTGCGGTCAGCGCGCTGCATCTGGCGCTGGGGCGCTATACGGTAGATGAGATCGCCTGTGTCGGCGCCGCGGCCCATCCGCGAATGGCGTGGCTGAGCTGCTATCGTTCGCTGCTGCCCGACTTGCATGCGGCCGAGGCCAATTGGCGGGACAGCCAAGGGAAATGCGCGCCGTTAGCGGCGGGCTTTAGCGATGCGGTCGGCCGCGCGCTGGCGGCCCACGATCCGGTCGCTGAAGACCTGCGGCTCTTGCGCGCCGAAATGAACGCGGCGGCCTGGATCCGCGCCCAGCCACGCCGCCGCTGGCCGGCGCTATTCCGGCAGCGCATCACCCCGCTGATGCGCCAGGAGGCGCATCTGCGCCCCGGCGCCACCGTAATCCCCTAGAGGACGCCCCGCCGGGTGGCGGAGTGAGCGGTGCGGTTCGCCGGGGGCGCCTTGGTGGCGCGAAAGCAGTCTTGCGCGCTAAGATGACCGCGACGCGGCTGATCGCGGGCGGACGC
>JAKAUF010000007.1 GCA_021827785.1 Acidobacteriota bacterium
ATGGACCGTGCGATGCGCCAGCGCGCCGGCGCGGGCGCTTGCGACCGCGTTTTGGCGCCAGCGCCCTGCGTCTTCCGCGCATGGAGGCCGGCTTCCGGCCGGGCGAAGGTCTACGCGCGGCCGTCCGCACCAGCCGCTGTCAGTGCGCGGCGGCCTGGCGGGCGGCCCACGCCGCCTGCTTCAATTGCTTCGCAAGATGGGGATGGTCCTTGAGCACATCCAACATTGACTGGCGGCCCAATCGGGCGGCGATAGTTTGCACCTGCGCAATCATCTCCGAGGCCATGGCGGGACGTAAGGCCACCACCTTTCGCCCCAGCGGGGTGCGGTAGAACGCCGTAAGCCGGCGGATCTCGCTGTCGCTGAAATGCTGCGCGATGACGGCCACAATGATCCGGGTCATCACCGGCTGCGCGCGTCGAATTATGGTTTGCGTAAAGAGAGCAAGCAGGCGCTTCTGATAGGCGCCGGGTGGCAGCTCTCGCTGCATGAATGGGGCGACGGCGTCGATGCCCGTGCGCATGGCCTGGCGCACGCGGGCCGCGGTTCCCGACGCGGCCATGTAGGCGCGAATGTCCGCCAGCTCAGCCGCTGGAATTGCCGTCGCGGCAGCGGGACCAGCCTGGGGAGACAGCCCGGGCGAGCGGGCGGGGGCAACAGCGCCCGCCGACGCGACCAGGAGCAGAAATGCCAGGCACGGAACCTTCATCGCATCAGAGTAGCGGCTCCCGGCTGCGCCGACAACCGGCGGTAGCGCCGGCCGGCTTACTGGACCGGAGCGGGCGGCGCCAGCACGGCTTCGTAAGCGGCGGCGGTGGCGGCGGCCATGACGGCAGGGGTGAAACGCGCGCGCAGCGAGGCGGTTCCGGCTGCGATCCAGCCCTGACGTTGGGCGGGGTCGGCAGCCGCCAGGCGAATCGCGGCCGCCAAGGCGGGCGGGTCAGCCGGGGGCGCCAGCAAGCCGTCCGCGCCGGAGGCGACCAACTCCGGCACGCCCCCCACGGCGGTGGCCACCACGGCGCGTTCCAGCGCGCGGGCCAAAAGAATCGAGGAGCCCAGCCCCTCCTGACGCGACGGCAAGACAAAGATATCCGCGGCCGCGACCGCCTCCGGGATGCCACAACGCCCCTGGGCCCAAATCAGCTGCGTGGCCACGCCCTGCCGCTCGGCTTCGGATTGCAGCGCGCCGCGCAATGGCCCTTCCCCGGCCAGCAGCAGCCGCGGGTGGAGATCGGACAGCAGCGGCAAGGCGGCAATCAGATCCCCGACGCCCTTCTCCGGCGTCAAGGCGCTGACGCAGGCCAAACACAATTCCTCGGGCGCCATGCCCAGCGCCTGGCGCGTGTGGCGGCGGGCGGCAGCCGCATTGGGCAGGCTGGCGGGGTCCACCGCGTCGAATACCACCGCGACCCGTTCCCCGGCCACGCCGGCGCGCAGCAGGTCCCGGCGGACAAACTCCGACACGGCCAAGACGCGCTGCGCGCGGCGCCATTTGGCCGCCGCCAGCGGCCGGAGGGGAAACGCGACGCGGCGGCTGGCCACCAGGGGCGGCGCGCGGCGGCCCAAGCGCGCCAGCAGCGCCCAGCCCAACGCGCGGCCGTCGTGCACGTGCACGGCGTCGGCCCGGCGCAGGCGGCGGCGCGCCGCGGCGGGCGACAGCGCCTCAAAACCCACCGCGCGCCACCGCGCGGCCAAATCCGCCGCCGGGGTAATGATCAGCGAGCGCCAGCCCAGGGGCTCCAAGGCCCGGGCCAGCAGCCAGAGCTGCTGTTGTCCGCCGCGCCACGCGCGGCCGAAATCCACTTGCGCCACTTCCACTGGCGTAGGATAGCGCCGCGCGCGTTCCCTGGCCGGGAAACCCTTACACTGGGCCTTGGCCGCCATGAAGATCACCGCCCGGATCAACACCTACAACGAGGCCGACCATATCGCCGCGGCGCTGGATTCGGTCGCGTGGGCGGATGAGCTGCTGGTGCTGGACTCCTATTCCACCGACGCCACCGCCGAGATCGCGCGGCGGCACGGCGCGCGGGTGGAGATGCACGAGTTTCACGGCTACGGAGAAAAGCACAACCACGCCGATAGCCTCTGCCGGCACGAATGGGTGCTGACGCTGGACGCCGATGAGCGCGTGACGCCGGAACTGCGGGCGGGGATTGAGCAACTGCGGCAACGCGGGCCGGGCGCGGACGCCTACCGCATGGCGCGCCGCACCTGGTACATGGACCGCTGGATCCGGCATTCCGGCTGGTATCCGGATTACCAAACGCGGCTGTACCGCCGGGCGGTGACGCATTGGGGCGGCGAGCCGCCGCATGAGGCGCCCAAGGTGCAGGGACGGGTGGCCACGCTGCCGGGCGACCTGCTGCACTTCACCCGCCGCAACGTCGCCGAGCACGTGGCGATGATGAACCGCTACACGGACATCGCCGCGGCGGCGCGCGCCGCCGCCGGCCGGCAGCCATCCTGGGCGCGTTTGTGCTGCGCGCCGCCGTGGACGTTTCTGCGCAGCTATGTCCTGCGGCAAGGATTCCGCGACGGCCGGCCGGGACTGATCCTGGCCTATCTGGCGGCCAATTACGTTCTTTTGAAGGAGGCCAAGTTGCTAGAGCACTATCGCGCGGCGGCGCCGCCGCAATTGGCCGCCGGCCAGGAGGCGCGTAACGCCCATGCCCGCGACTGATCCCCTGCCCACGGCCGTACTCTGCGGGGGCCAAGGCACCCGCTTGGGCGCCGCCACCGCCGCCAACCTACCCAAGGCGCTGATTCCCATCGGCGGCCGGCCGATCCTGTGGCATATTCTTCACCTCTACGCGGAGCAGGGCTGGCGGCACTTCATTCTGTGCCTGGGTTATCGCGGCGAGGACATCCGGCGGCAACTGCGCCCCGAGCCGGATTGGCGGGTCGAGTACGTGGACACGGGCGAAACCACGCCCACCGGCGGGCGACTGGCGGCGATCGCCGATCGCATTCGCACCCCGGACTTTTTCGCCACCTATGGCGACGGATTGGCCGATCTGGATTTCGCCACCTTGCTGGCCTTTCACCGCGGCCATCAGCGCCGCGGCACGCTGACCGCCGTGCAGCCGCGGCTGCCCTTCGGCCTGTTGCAGTTGGGGGACGACCAGGCGGTGACCGGCTTCCACGAAAAGCCCTATTCCCCGGATTGGATCAATGGCGGGTTTTTCGTCTTCCGCCGGGAATTCCTGGATACGTTGCGGGCGGAGCACGCGCTGGAGGGCGCGCCGCTGGAGCGGCTGGCGCAACAAGACCAACTGCGGGCGTTCCAGCACCGGGGCTTTTGGGCCTGCCTCGACACCTACAAGGACCGGCTGGAATTGGACGCCCTGTGCACCCCGGGTCCGCCGCCGTGGCAGCGCGCGCAGGGGCGCGGCGCCGGCCAAGGCGCTAGTGGAGAATCAGCGGCAAGGTAAGGTCCACGCGCACCACCGGGCTGGTGTTGTAGGCGGAGACGGTGCGCGTCTTGCTGCGGTGCCCGCGATAAATGGCGTAGACCTGAAAATTGGTGTTGGGGGCGACCGCGTGGAAATAAAAGCGCCCGTGTTGCCCGGTAATGTAGGTCTCCACCGACTGCGTCTGGGTATTTTTCAGGTAGACGACGGCCTGGGGGATGGGGTGATTGGCGGCGTCCAGCACCGCGCCCTCCACGGTGCGGTTGGCTTGGCCCAAGGCCGCGCCGGCGGCGAGTAGCACCAGCAGCGCGGCGGCGGCGTGCGCGCGCGCCCTGGGCCGGAAGCCGCCGCGGGCGGATTCAGCAGCCCGGCGCTTCACTCTTCGTCCTCGTCCTCGTCTTCGTCATCGCCGTATTCGTCGAAATCCTCGTCTTCGTCTTCCAGGTCCTCGTCGTCGAAGTCCTCATCGGCGTCCTCGTCGTCGAAGTCTTCATCGGCTTCGTCGTCATCGTCCACCGCGTTCAATTCCAAGGGGTGGGCGTTGACGACTTCAAAATCGGAACCGCAATCCGGACAACTGATCACGGCGCCTTCATCAAGCTGGCTGTCGTCCAGATCCAGTTGCGCTTCACACTCCGGGCACAGGGCCATGATTCCTCCAGTCGGGGCGGCTAGCGTAGTCATAGGGGTGGCTC
This sequence comes from Acidobacteriota bacterium, assembly GCA_021827785.1. Lineage (GTDB taxonomy): Bacteria > Acidobacteriota > Terriglobia > Terriglobales > SCQP01 > JAKAUF01. The sequence goes on from JAKAUF010000007.1 coordinate 4,109, forward strand.
TCTTCCCTCGCGGGGCGATCCGGTGCGGCGGGCCGGGCCAGCCGTCACTCTTCTCTTTTTATACCGCCGCCGGAAAAAAGCAAGCGGGTTGGTGGCCGGCGGCGATGCGGAGGCCGCGCTCGCCGGCGCCGGGATTGGAGTACAATGCCGCTGCCCAACCCTCGCATCCCAAACTGGCCAGTCCCGAACTGGCAAATCCCCTACTGGTGCATCCATTATGCGCAAGCAACTGCTGCTGGTTCTGACGCTCGGACTGACCGGGGCCATCGCCTCCGCCGCCACGCCGCCGCCCCACCCCTATCGGCTCGATCGCGGCAGCGGCGAATTACGCGCGATCGCGCGGGCGATCTCGGCGGCGCGCATCCACGCCGATATTTTGAAATTGGTCAGTTTTGGGACGCGCAGCAGCTTCTCTAGCTACCGCGGCCGGAACGGGCAGGGGGTGGGAGCGGCACGGAAATGGATTGCCGCGCAGTTCCGGCGGGACGCGGCGGCGGATGCGGGACGGCTGCAAGTGCGCCTGCTGCGCTTCACCGTGCCGCGAGGCCGGGGCATGCCGCGGGCCACGCGGATGGTGGACGTGGAGGCGTTCCTGCCGGGCACGGATCCGCGCGACCACCGCATCTTCGTGGTCGGCGGGCATTACGATTCCCGCGCCACGGACCTGTACAACGGCACGATCGGCGCTCCCGGCGCCAACGACGACGGCAGCGGCACGGCGGTGGTTCTGGAGTGCGCGCGGGTGCTGAGCCGCTATCGCTTCCCCGCCTCCATCGCCTTTATCGCCTTTGAGGGCGAAGAAGAAGGCCTGTTTGGCAGCCGTTACGCGGCGCGGACCGCGCGGGCGCATGGGCTGGACATCGCGGCGATGCTGGACAACGACATCGTGGGCGGCGACAACACCCCGGGGCGAGCCAATCATGACCGCCTGCGGGTGTTCAGCCAGGGCGTGCCGGGGCGGCTGACGCCGCGGCAGTTGCGCCTGCTCGCCTGGCTGGGCGGGGAGAACGATTCTCCCTCGCGGGAGGTGGCGCGCTACGCGGCGGCGCTGGCGGCGGGCTATTTGCCGGGATTCCACGTGGTGCTGGAATACCGCCAGGATCGCTATCTGCGCGGCGGCGACCAAATGTCCTACAACGCGGCGGGCTATCCGGCGGTGCGCTTCTCCGACTATTACGAGAACTATGATCACCAGCATCAAACCGTGCGGAAAGTACATGGGGTGCAGTACGGCGATTTGGCGCGCTACACCACGCCGGCCTACAACGCCAACGCGGCGCGCGTGAACGCGCTGACGCTGGCGGCGCTGGCGTCGGCGCCGCCCCCGCCCACCGCGGTGCATTACGCGCCGAAGCTGGAGAGCGGCACGACGCTCAGCTGGCGGGCCTCGCCCGGCGCGGCCAGCTATCGTGTTTGGCTGCGTCCAACCGCGGCGCCGCAATGGACCGAGGCGGTGACGGTGCACGGCACCGAGGCGCACCTGCGGCAGTCGAAGGACAACTATTTCATCGCGGTCTCGGCGGTCGGAGCCAACGGAATGGCCAGCCTTCCGGCGCTGCCCACCTTGGTGTTCCGGCGGCCGGCGCGCAAACCCAAGCACGCCGCCGGCGGCAGCCGTTAACGCGGTGCCGGACCGAACCGATTCCCCCGCGCCGGTGCTGGCGGTGGGCGCGATTATCCCGCGTGGAAACCGCGTGCTGCTGATCCGCCGCGGCAAGGAACCCTCCGCCGGACTTTGGACCTTGCCCGGCGGCCGCGTGGAACCGGGAGAGACGGTGCGCGCGGCGCTAGTGCGGGAGGCGCGGGAGGAAACCGGGCTGACGGTGACGCCGGGACCGCTGGTGGAGATTTTTGAAATCATTCAGCGCGAGCCCAAGGGCGGATTGCAATATCACTTCGTCATTCTGGATTTCTTGGCCCAAGCCGCGGCGGCGGCGGAGGCGCAAGCCGGCAGTGACGCGGCGGCGCTGGCCTGGGTCGCCTGGGACGAAGTGGGCGCCTACGCCACGACCGCGGGACTTCCAGGCGTGCTGGCCAAAGCGCGGACCCTGATCCAGCTTCCCAAGCAATCGCCACTATCCTGAAGGGTGCAGGCTGCCGCCGAGATGCCGGATGCTTTTGCCGCCGCTTGGGCGCGGTTGGACGCCGAGCCGTGGCTGACGGCCGCGCTGGCGCGGATTCCACGCATGGAGCCCTGGATCCGGCGCCAACAGTTGGCGGTCGCGGCCATCGCCGCGCCGACCGGCGGCGAGGGGTTGCGCGCGGAATGGATGCTGGCGCAGTTCACGGCCCTGGGCCAGGAAGCAGGGTTGGACGCGGTGGGAAACGTGCTCGCGCGGATGCCGGCGCGCATCCGCGGCGGGGCCAACCGGCGGCAGATTCTGATTACCGCGCATATGGATACCGCGTTTCCTCCGGGAACCGCCATGACGCCGCAACCCGAGGGGAGGATTTGGCGCGGACCGGGAATTGGCGATAACGCGGCGGGATTGGCCGCGCTGCTGGCCCTGGCGCGGCTGACCGCCGAGGCGCAACTGGATCCCCGCCATTGGCCCTTCCGCTTCGCGGCCAATGTGGGGGAAGAGGGCGAAGGCGATTTGCGCGGCATGCGCCACTTGTTCTCCGGCGCCGAGGCCGGGCAGATCGCGCACACACTGGTGCTGGACGGGCCCGGCCAGGGCTTGACCACCCGCGCGCTCGGCAGCCGGCGTTTTCAAGTGGAGATCACCGGGCCGGGCGGGCACAGTTGGGCGGACGCGGGCGCGGCGAGCGCCATCCATGCCTTGGCGCGGGTGGCGGAGCGGCTGCTGCGGCGGGCCCGCAACGAACTCGGCGTGGCCGCCTGCAATATCGGCCAGATCAGCGGCGGCGGCGCCATCAACGCGGTCGCGCCGGCGGCGAGCATGAAGGTGGATTTGCGCGCCGCCGAGGCCTCGCGGCTGGAACAACTGGCGGAGGAATTGCGAGCGGCGGTGGAGGAGGGCGTCGCGGAGGAAAACCGCCAAGCCCGCAGCGGCGCGGTGACCGGGCGCCTGGAATCGCTGGGGGAACGGCCGGCGGCAGCGCTGCCGCGGGCGGCGCCGCTGCGCGCGGCGCTGGAGCAGGTGGAGGAGCGGCTGGGGATGACCCATGCCGACACGCTGGCCTCGACCGACGCCAATGTTCCGCTGGCCCTGGGCCGCTCGGCGGTACGCCTGGGAGCCGGCGGACGCGGCGGCGGCGCCCACAGCATGCAGGAGTGGTTTGACCCCGCCGGCCGGGCGCCGGCGCTGCGCCGCGCGCTGCTGCTGATGGCGCTGCTGGCCGAGGCGGGGATATAGCCTAAGGGCGCAGGCGCCATGACTCGCCCCACTCCAGAAGCCTCCGGCGCGCCGGCCGCGGCGCCGCCCCCCACCGCCGGGCGGGCGATTTATCGCGCCGACCTGGCGCTCCTGGCCATCACCGCCATCTGGGGCGGAACGTTCCTGGTGGTGCAAGCGGCGCTGAAGAGCGCCTCGCCGCTGGCGTTCAATGCGGCCCGCTTCACGTTGGCCGGCGCTTTGCTCGCCGCCGTCTACCGCCGGCGGCTGCGGCGGATCCCGGCGGCGGTGTGGGGAGCGAGTGCGGTGTTAGGCCTGCTGCTGGCGATCGGCTTCGGTTTCCAAACCGTCGGCCTGGAGTACACCACGGCGGCGAAGTCGGCGTTTTTGACCGGCTTGTCGGTGGTGCTGGTGCCCTTCTTCGTGGCCCTCTGGTGGCGGCGGCGGCTGGGCGGAAATGCCTACGCCGGGGCGGGGCTGGCGCTGCTGGGAATTTACTTCCTGGCCTTCGCCCGCTCCTTGACCGGCGGCTGGGGTCCGGTCAACCGCGGGGACCTACTCACCCTGTTTTGCGCCGTGGCCTTCGCGGCGCAAATCGCGGCCCAGGGCGAGTTCGCTCCCCGCTACGGCTTCGCCCGCCTGGCGGTGTTGCAGGTGGTCTTTGCCGCCGGATTCACCTGGATCGGGGCGGCGTGGCTGGAGCCCATCCATTTGGCCTGGGCCGCGCCGGGGTTGTGGGCGGCGCTGGGCGTCACCGCCGTGCTGGCCACGGCGGTGGCGTTCACCACGCAGGCCTGGGCGCAGCAATTTACGCCCGCCAGCCATACCGCCATCATTTTTGCCGCGGAACCCGTATTTGCCTGGCTGGCGAGCATCGCCCTGGGGGTGGAGGCCTTGCTGACCAATCAAATCGTCGGCGCGCTGCTGGTGCTGGGGGCCATCCTGACCATCGAATTGCAGCCGTTCCGGCGGCGCCGCGCCGCGCCCCATCCCCAGGCGTAGCCGGCGCCGGGCGGTACGCTCCTGCCGGGTCCGACCGCGGGGAAGACGCCGATTCTGAAGCCCTGGCGCGGCCTGGAGGGCCGGAACTGCCACCTCCGCGCCACCCGAACCGGGAATGCCGGAAGGCGAATCCGGCGGCGGTTCTATAATGTCCACTGTCCCCTTGCCTGCTGGGCATGTCCTCTTCGCAGTCCCAAACCGGTCCCTTGCATCTCCCGCGCCGGCGCTCCGCGGCGGCGGTAGCGGGCTGGATCGTGGCGGCGTTGGCGGTGGGCGCCCTGCTGGGCAGTTGGTGGGGCCCGGGACGGCGAAGTCCGGCGGCGGAGCCGGGCGGCGGCGCCTTCCAGTCACTGGCCCAGCGGCTGCTGCCGAGCGTGGTGAACATCCAGACCGACGCGGAAGCGCCGGCGGCAGTGGCCGGAGGACAGGTGTTGCCGGACGCGGCCGAAGGCGATTTCGCGGCGAACGGTGGATTGCAACCGGAGAATCGCACCCTGGGTTCCGGCGTGATCGTGGGTCCGCGGGGATATATCCTGACCAACTATCACGTGGTGCGGCGGGCGCGCCGAATCGCCGTGTGGCTGTATCACCACCCACAACCGTACCCGGCGCAACTGGTGGGCAGCGATCGCGCGACGGACCTGGCGCTGCTGAAAATCCACGCCGGCCATCCCCTGCCCGCGGTGCAATTGGACGGCAGCCGCGGGTTGCGGGTGGGCGATTGGGTGCTGGCGATCGGCAGTCCATTTGGGCTGGACCACACGGTCACCGCGGGAATCGTGAGCGCGCTGGGACGGCATGTGGCCGGCGAGGACGAGTTCCAGCGCTTCATCCAGACCGACGCGCCGATCAATCCCGGCAATAGCGGCGGGCCGCTGGTGAACATGGCCGGCCAGGTGGTGGGCATCAATACGGCGATCTACACGGTCTCCTACGCCTATGAGGGCGTGGGCTTCGCGCTGCCCGCGGAGCTGGCGCGGAACGTCTATCGCCAGTTGCTGCGGCACGGGCGCGTGCGGCGGGGCTCGATCGGCATTTATTTCCAGCCCAACCTGCCACCCGCCGTGCGCAAGATCTACGGCATCCAGCGCGGCGTGCCGATCTCGGCGGTGGTGGCGGGCGGCCCGGCGGCGCGGGCGGGGTTGCGGGCCGGCGACGTCATCGTCGCCATCGGCGGCCAGCCGGTGCGGTCCGGGCAACAACTGTTGGCGGCGATCGTGCGGCGCCGCGTGGGCAGCCGCGTCGAGGTGAGCTTCCGGCGCCGGGGCAAGCCGATGCAGGCGGCGGTGCAGGTGGCCAATCGCGACCGGCTGTTCCATCTCGCCGGCGACTTTCCCCCACCGCCTGCCGCCCCGCGGGATCCGACCCTGGGCCTGCAACTGCGCAGCGTCAGCGCGGCGGCAGCCGCCGGACAACGGCTGCCCCGGATCGCCAGCGGCGTGGTGGTGCGGGCGGTGGATCCCGGATCGTTCGCCGGACAGATCGGCATTCGCCGCGGCGACGTGATCGTCAGCCTGGACCGGCATCCGATCCCCAACGCGGAGGTGTTTCGCGCGCTGAGCAGTCAGTTGCGGCCCGGACAGCCGGTGGCGATGGGGTTGCGGAGGTTGGGGGCGGATAATCAATGGACGCAGTGGTGGGCGGGAGGGCTTTACCGGTAATGGATCGGCGGGGCGATAGCCGTCGCATTGCATCGTTGGCCCCGCGTTCGGGCTCCTCACGTACATCCCGGTACGCTGCGTCGCCCTCGCTCGGGCCGCCTCGCCCTGCTCGGCTCTCGCCCCGCTCGGGCGTTTCCCCCGGTGAGCCCGGCGGCGAAACGCAGCAGCGGGATCGGCGGGGCGATAGCCGTCGCATCGCATCGTTGGCCCAGCGGGTTTTTCCGGCGCTTCGGGCCGGGTCGGGAACGGGCCGGCAGGCGCGGGGTTGGCTGCGTCGGCTGGCGCGCACCGGAGCCGTCTTGGCGGCGTTGGCCGCCGCCGGCGTCTGCGTCGCGCCGCTGCCGGCCCCGGCCCGGGCGGCGGCGGCACGCTGCTGCCGCAGGCCGCGGCGCTACCGCCGTGGCCCGGGCATCACGCCGCGGCGGACGCGGCAGATCCAAGCCGCCCTGGTGAAGGCGGGATACCTGAAGCATGTGACCGGGCATTGGAACTGGGCAACGCACGAAGCGCTGGTTCGGTTCCAACGCGACCATCATTGGCAGACGCGCTGGATACCGGATTCGCGGGCGCTGATCGCGCTGGGCCTGGGACCAAAACGCGACGAACCGCCGGTGGCGCCGCGTAAAACCCCCGCGACACATCGCGCGGCCAAGGCCCAACACGCCGCCGGCGGCGCGTCTGCTCACGCCAAGAAGCAGGAGCGACAAGCGCATGGCCACCTTTAACGCCGCACCCACCCACCGCAACTTCATCGCCGGCGAATGGCGCGATCCCCTCACCGGGGAATATTTGGAGAGCCTAAATCCGGCGCATCAGGACGAAACCGTCGGCCTGTTCCCGCGTTCCGGCAAGGAGGACGTGGATGCGGCGGTGAACGCCGCCTTGGAGGCGTATCCGAGATGGCGGGATACGCCCGCGCCCCGGCGGGCGGAGATTCTGTTCCGCGCCGGACAACTGCTGCTGGAAAACAAGGACGCCTTCGCCCAGGACATGACCCGGGAGATGGGCAAGGTGCTGCTGGAGACGCGCGGCGACGTGCAGGAGGCCATTGACATGACCTTCTTCATGGCCGGCGAGGGGCGGCGGCTGTACGGCGTGACCACGCCGTCGGAACTGCCCAACAAGCTCTGCCTGACCTTCCGCGTGCCCATCGGCGTGGCGGGATTGATCACGCCCTGGAACTTCCCCATGGCGATCCCCAGCTGGAAGTCCATTCCGGCGCTGATCTGCGGCAACTGCGTGGTGCTGAAGCCGGCGGAGGATGCGCCGCTCTCAAGCGTGAACTTCGTCAATGCGCTAACCGAGGCGGGAGTGCCGGCGGGCGTGGTGAATTTGGTGATGGGCGAGGGCGCGGAATGCGGCGCGCCGCTGGTGGCGCATCCCTCCACGCGCATCGTCTCCTTTACCGGCTCCACCGCCGTGGGCCGCGAGGTGGGCGCGGAGGCGGCGCGGCAGCTGAAACATTGCAACCTGGAATTGGGCGGCAAAAACGCCATCATCGTTTTGGACGATGCGAATTTGGAACTGGCGCTGGAGGGCTGCCTGTGGGCGGCGTTCGGCACCACGGGCCAGCGCTGCACGGCGGCCAGCCGCATCATCGTGCAAAAGGGCGTTTACGGAAAGTTCCTGGAGCGGCTGACCGAACGGGCGGGGGACCTGCGCGTCGGCGACGGTCTGGATCCGCGCACGCAGATGGGACCGGTGGTGAACCGGCAGCAGTTGGACACCATCGCGTCCTATGTCGAGATTGGCAAGCAGGAAGGCGCCAAGCTGCGTCTGGGCGGACGCCGCATGACGGGCGGTGATTTGGCGCAGGGCCTGTTCTTCGCGCCGACCATCTTCGCCGAAGTGACGCCCAACATGCGCATCGCCCAAGAGGAGATCTTCGGCCCGGTGGTGGCGGTGATGCCCTGCGATGGCCTGGAGCAAGCGCTGGAATTCGCCAACGGCGTCGCCTATGGCCTGTCGTCGGCGATCTATACCGCCGACGTCAACAGCGCCATGCGCGCGGCGCGGGAACTGCAAACCGGCATCGCCTACGTGAATGCGCCGACCATCGGCGCCGAGGTGCATCTGCCCTTCGGCGGCACCAAGAACACCGGCAATGGGCACCGGGAGAGCGGCCTGGCCACGCTCGACGTCTATAGCGAATGGAAGACGGTCTACGTGGATTACAGCGGCGCGCTGCAACGGGCGCAGATCGACACCGAGGAATTGTAGGCCCCGGCCCGCGCCGGACCGGGCCGCTGGCGCCGGAATGCGGCGGCACCGCGCCGCGGCCCGCGCCCGGCCCAGCACGCGGGGCTTATTTCCCGGCGGATTGCAGGGCCAGGTGGACCAGCGTGGCGACGGCGACGCCGGTGGGCCCCTTGCTCATCCAGGGTTTGGGATCGTCCAGCCAAGCGGTGCCGGCGATGTCCAGATGAACCCAGGGGGTTTGCTCGACGAACTCGCGCAGGAACATGGCGGCGGTGACGGCGCCGCCCCAGCGGCCGCCGACGTTGAGGACGTCGCCGACGGTGCCGCGGATGAACTCGAAATATTCCTCATCCACGGGCATGCGCCACATCTTCTCGCCGGAGGCGGCGCGGGCGCGCTCGAAGGCGGCGAAGAACTCTTCATTGTTGGAGAAGACGCCGGTGTAGACGCTGGCCAGGGCGACGACGATCGCGCCGGTCAGGGTGCAGACGTCCACCAGGCGCGTGGCGCCCAATTGCTGCGCGTAATGCAGGCCATCGGCGAGCACCAGCCGGCCTTCGGCATCGGTATTGAGCACCTCGATGCTTTTGCCGGACATGGCGATCTGCACGTCACCGGGCTTTTGCGCCCGTCCGCCGGGCATGTTTTCGGCGCAGGGAACGATGGCGATGACGTCGAGCTTGGGCTGGAGAGCGGCGATGGCCTGCATGGCGCCGAGCACGGCGGCGCCCCCGGCCATGTCGAACTTCATTTTGTCCATGTCCGCGGCGGGCTTGATGGAAATGCCGCCGGTGTCGAAGGTGATTCCCTTGCCCACCAGGCCGAGTTTTTCCTTGCCGTTGCCCCCGCCCTTGTATTGCAGCACGATCATCACCGGCGGCTCGGCGGAGCCCTGCGCCACCCCGAGGAAAGCGCCCATCTTCAGTTCGCGGGCGCGCTCGGCGGTGATCAGCTCGCATTCCAGCCCCGCTGATTTGGCCATGGCCTGGGCGCGGCGGCCCATTTCGCTGGGGGTCATGCGATTCGCCGGCTCATTGCCCAGCACGCGGGCGAAATCCTGCCCGGCGGCGATGGCGCGGGCGCGGGTCAGGGCGGCGGCGAGCGCGGCCTCCTGGCTCTTGAGCTGCTCGGGAAGGACAATGGCGATCTCGGCCAGTTGCTTGTCCTCCCGGTCACGCTGGTAGCGGCCGGTATCGAAATCTCCGCCGAGCGCGCCGGTTATAAGGGCTTCTATGGCGGCGGCCGGGTCCAGCTGCTCCGGAGCACAGCAGGCGAAGCGCAGCAGGTTCTTGCCCTTGAGCTGGCGGCCGAGGGCGCCCGCCAGGCGGCGCAGCTCATGGGCGCCGAGGGCGGCCTTGCCCGTGCCCAAAACAAAGACGCGCTGGGCGGCGGCGCCGTTCAGCTTGCCCAAGGGCAAAAGCTCGTAGGCGCGGCCGCTGAATTCGCCGCTCTGGAGCAAGGCGGCGATCGCGCCGTTCGCGGCGCGGTCCAGCTCCGCCGCCGCTCCGGAAAGCTTCGGCTCGCGCTCGGACACGAGCACGACCAGGGCATCGCCCTCGACCTTGGCGGGGGCGGAAAACAACAAACGGGATTCCATCAAACGTAGGCTCCTTTCGCGCTGCAATCTTTTAGTTTAGGACAGGGGCGGCGGCGGCCGGACGGCGCATGGCGGGCACGGGGGCGCCAGTTGCGCTGGGCAGGCGGGGCGGCAGCTGCGCTGGGCAGGCGGGGCGGCAGCTGCGCGGGGCAGCCGGGGACGGCAGCTGCGCGGGGCAGCCGGGGACGGCAGTTGCGCTGGGCAGGCGGGGCGGCAGCTGCGCGGGGCAGCCGGGGACGGCTACCCTACTGATGCGCTTGCGGCGAAGAAAGTGGGATGGGCGCCAGCGGGACCGGGCGCCATGCGGCGGCGGGCTAAACACGGACTCTGGTGAGCGGAGCGCCGTCGCGGCAGAGGGGACAGTCGTCCTTGCGCCAATAACGGGGCCGCAGCGTGGTCAGCTTGAAAAACGGGACCCCGGCAAAGTCCTGGGCATCCTCCCAGGGCTGATGCACCAAAACGGCGAGCGCCAGCACCCGGGCGCCGGCGCCTTCGATCAGCCGCTGGAGCGCTTTGAGCTTGGCGCCGCTGCGCAGAATGTCATCCACCAGAATGACCCGTTCGCCGGCGTGGTGCTCCATGAATTGGCGAAAGACCAGCTCGCCATCTTCTTTTTCCGCCCAATACGTCTGCGCGGCGCGCAAGGCCTCGGCGACGCCGTACGCCACCGGCAAGCCGCCGGTCGCCGGCGCGACGATGCTGACGTTGGGCAGGCAGCGGCGAATCTCATCGTCGGCGCGCAGCTTGCGGCTGAGAGCGACACTGAGGGTTTTGGATTCCCAGAAATGCCGCATGGCCATGGGGATCTGGAGATAGGCGTCCGAATGGGTCCCGCTGGGATGCAAAAAATGGCCGTGCTGGAGCGCGCCGGTCGCCTCTAAAAGTTCATTGACCTGAGCTTCGCTGGGAATGAGGTCCATACCCGTATGCTATGGATGGTAGCAGACGGCTGGAATTGGGCGGGGCGATCACCGTCGCATCGCTTCGTTGGGGATTCACCGCAAGTCCGCGCAAATGACTCGCCGGCGCATCGCCGCGGCGACGGGGCGACCGCCGGCGCGGAGAATGGGGGCTGCGTTAGCGGGAAGGCAGGCCCGCGGCCCGCGCGCGCAGGCGAAGGCGGAGTTAGACCGATCCCAGCGGAGTGACGGGAGCGGGAGCGGCGCCTTCCTTCTGATTCACGCCGTCCTTGAGCTCCTTGCTGGGTTTGAAGAAGGGGATGCGGCGGGCGGGCACCGGAACGCTTTCGCCCGTTTTGGGATTGCGGCCGATGCGGGCTTTGCGCTGGCGGGTGCGAAAGCTGCCAAACCCGCGAATTTCGATTTTGTCGCCGGCGCGCAAGGATTGGACGATGCTGGCAAGGATAGCCTCGACGATCTTCTCGCCATCCTTGCGCGTCACCTCGGCGGCTTGGGCAACTTCTTCAATCAAATCGGCTTTGGTCATGAGTAAAACCCAGGCAGCGGCCTAGAACAGCACTGTACCCCACCCAGCGGAGGGCAAGCAACAGGAGCGCGGCGGGCGGCGCGGCGCCGCCAAGCCGCTGCGGTCGGTCTGGGCCGGCAGGGATTCAGACCGCGGCGGCCTCGGCGCCGCGAAGAGCCTGGATGTCGCGCCGTGGCGGCTGGCCGAACACCCGGCGGTATTCGCGGCTGAATTGGCTGGCGCTCTCGTAGCCGACGGCAAACGCGGCGCTGGCGGCGTCCAGGCCCTCCAGCAGCATCTGGTCGCGCGCGGCTTGCAGGCGCAGGTGTTTTTGGTATTGCAGCGGGCTCATGGCGGTGAGAGCGCGGAAATGGTGGTGCAGCGTGGAAACCCCCATACCGGCGTGCGCCGCCAGTTCTTGGATCCGCAGCGGCTGATGGTAATGGGCGCGCAGCCAGGCGGCGGCCCGGGCAGCGCGCTGGCTGGGGTCGCCGGCGGTGGCGATGGCGCGGAGGCGTTGCCCTTGCGGGCCGCGGAGCAGGCGGTAAAGGATTTCGCGCTGGATCAACGGCGCGAGGAAGGCGATGTCGCCGGGCGTTGCGAGCAGGTCCAGCAGCCGGGAGCAGGCGTCGAGCAGGCCGGGGCTGTTGCGGCCCATGGCAACCCCGTGCACTGGCGGCGCGGGGGGTGCCGTCCCGAGGGGTTCCCGCGCCAGCATCTCCCGCGCCACGGCCAGATCAAGCTTGAGCAGCAGCGACAGCAGCGGCGCCGATTCACTCGCGGCCAGGATTTGGCTGCTGACGGGAACCTGCAACGCGGTCAGCAGGAAGTGGCGGGCGTCGCAAACATATGCCACGCCGCCCAGGATGACGCGCTTGCGGCCCGAGACGAAAACGTTGAGGCTGGGCTCGTAAACGCCGCATTGGCAGGCGCTCGGGGCAGTGCGGCGATAGAGCTGTAGACCGGGGACCGCGGTGGCGTGCGCGCCGGCGGTGGGGGCATGGGCGGCGATTTTGCCGGCGAGTTCGGCGCGCGCGGCGGCGAGCGCCGCGCCACCGCCCGCGGAGAACGGCGCCTCCGCGGTCCGAGGCGGCATGGTTCGGTTTGTCATCGTTTGCGCCTACCCGCTGTCCGCCGCTCCGCCCCCGAGCCACGCCAGGGGCAAGAGAAATAGGCAAGGAACGGGCAGGATCAGGATACCGCCCCCGGTGGCATGCCCGCTAGTCTGAGATGGCAATCAAGGGAGGCCAAGATGCAAGAGCGGGAGTTGGGCAGGAGCGGACTGAAGGTTTCGGCGCTGGGGCTTGGGTGCATGGGCATGAGCTTCGGCTACGGCCCGCCGCGGGATCCCGGCGAGATGACCGCCGTGATCCGCGGAGCTGTGGAGGAAGGCGTGACATTTTTCGACACCGCGCAGGTGTACGGCCCGTTCCTCAATGAGGAGTTGGTGGGCGCTGCGCTGGCGCCGTTCCGCGGGCGGGTGGTGATCGCGACCAAGTTCGGATTCAAGTTCGCGGACGACGGCAGCGGGCCGCGCTCGGCGGGTTTGGACAGCCGGCCGGAAACCGTTAAGCGCACCGCGGAGGACTCGCTGCGGCGGCTGCGCGTGGACGCGATCGACTTGTACTACCAGCATCGCGTGGACCCGGAGGTGCCGATCGAGGACGTGGCCGGGGCGGTGAAGGATTTGATTCAGGCGGGCAAGGTCAAGCACTTCGGCATGTCCGAGGCGGCGGCGGAAACCATCCGGCGGGCGCATGCGGTGCAGCCGGTGACGGCGGTGCAGAGTGAATACTCGCTGTGGTGGAAACGGCCGGAGGCGGCCGTGCTGCCCACGCTGGAGGAGCTGGGCATCGGCTTCGTTCCCTACAGCCCTTTGGGCAAGGGCTTTCTGACCGGTGCCATCGGCGAGGACGCGACCTTCGCGGCGACCGATCTGCGCAGCCGCATACCACGCTTTCAGCCGCAGGCGCGCCAGGCCAATCAAGCGTTAGTGGAGCTGCTGCGAGCCGTGGCGCAACGCATGCGCGCCACGCCGGCGCAAATCGCCCTGGCTTGGCTGCTGGCGCAAAAACCTTGGATCGTTCCCATTCCGGGCACGACCAGACTCGCGCGCATGCAAGAAAACTCCCGGGCGGCGGCGATCCAATTGACCGCCGGGGATTTGACGGAAATCAGCGAGGCCGCATCCAAAATCACCATTCAGGGCGCGCGCTATCCGGAAGAGCTGGAGCGGATGACCTACCGCTAGCAGAAGCGCGGACGAAACGGGGGGAACGGCGTTGCGAGGAGCGGCGGTTTACCGACTAGCGGGAGTTTTTGAGCGCGGCGCGGGCCAGCCGGATGCGCGGGCCGCTGGCCGGCGGCGCCTTGGTCGCGATCCCCAAACGCGGCGGCGATGACCGGGCCGCGCGCCGGCGCCGCGACGGCGGAGACCGCGCCAGCGTCAGCGCCGCCAGCCACAGCCGGACGCACGGCCGTGCAACGGGCCTAACCTTGGCCCGAGAATGGACCCAGGAGGAACGAGACATGGAAATTCAGCGCGCAGGCGCGCAAGCATCCCAGCCGGGTCCGGCGGAATGGTTCACCGGCAGCGTGCGGATTGACCCGCTGTTTGCCGCGGCGGCGCCGGGGCGAGTGCGGGGCGCCGGAGTGACGTTCGAACCGGGGGCGCGGACGGCATGGCATACCCATCCCCTGGGGCAAACGCTAATCGTCACCGCGGGCCTCGGCTGGACGCAACATTGGGGCGGGCCGGTGGAGGAGATTCGCCCCGGAGACGTGGTGTGGTTTGCGCCGGGGGAAAAGCACTGGCATGGCGCCTCGCCACGGACGGCGATGAGCCACATTGCCATCCAAGAACAAGAGAACGGCAAGGCCGTGGACTGGCTGGAGCCGGTCAGCGAGGAACAATACCGGCGCTAGCGGCGGACCCACGCAGTGGCCAGCCGCGCCGCTAGCGGGCGGGCGGCAGGCTGGCCCCGCTGCCCAATTCGGCCGGCGCTTCCCGGCGGCGAGCAGCGAACTCGCTGTGATGGCGGCTGTAGAAGTAGTAAATCACCATGCCGATCGCCAGCCAGATGAGGAAACGCAGCCAGGTGATGACCGGCAGGCCCAGCATTAGGACAATGCAGAAGACGACCGAGATGAGCGGGAACCAGGGCACAAAAGGCACCCGGAAGCCGCGGGGACGGTCCGGCTGGCGGCGGCGGAGAAAGATGACGCCGAGCGAAACCAAGAGAAAAGCGAACAGCGTGCCGATGTTCGATAGATCGGCGGCGGCGCTGATATCCACCAGCCCGGCGGGAATGGCGACCGCGAAACCGGCGATCCAGGTGGACCAATGCGGGGTTTTGTATTTGGGATGGACGGCGGAAAAAATCTTGGGCAACAGGCCGTCGCGGGACATGGCGAACCAGATGCGCGTCTGGCCGTACTGGAAGACCAGCAACGACGACAGCATGCCCATCAGGGCGCCGATGATGATGACGAACTGGAGCGTGGGGTTGGCGTGCAACACGCGCAGCGCGTAGGCCACCGGCGCCTCCGCCGCGCGGCCATAACGGAAGGTCGAATACTTAAGCATCCCCAACAGCACCAGGGCGACGGCGATGTACAAGACGGTGGCGACGATCAGCGAGCCAATGATGCCGAAGGGCATGTCGCGCTGGGGATTGCGCGCTTCCTCGGCGGCGGTGGATACCGAATCGAAGCCGATATAGGTGAAAAAGATGATGGCGCCGCCGCTGACGACGCCGGCGAACCCGGAGGGGGCGAAGGGCTGCCAATTCGCCGGGTGAATGAGCATGGAACCGGCGGCGATGAACACGAGGATGGCGCCGATCTTGATCAGGACCATGATGTTGTTGGTGCGCGCGGACTCGCGGATGCCATGCACCAACAAGACGGTCAGGATGAGCACCACCAGGAAGCCGGGAAGGTTGAAGTAGCCGTGCGGCGCGCCCTGCGGCGCCCATAGCGGCGCCGACCACCGGTCCGGCAGATGAATGCCCAGCTGCGCCAGCGGGGCTTTGAAATACCCGGCGAAACCCACGGCGACGGCGACGTTGCTGACGGCGTATTCGAGAATCAAATCCCAGCCGATGATCCAAGCGAAGATCTCGCCCAGCGTGGCGTAGGAGTAGGTATAGGCGCTGCCGGCTATGGGAATCATCGAAGCCAGCTCGGCGTAGCAAAGACCGGCGAAACTGCACGCGATCGCCACCATAAGGAACGAGACGGCGATGGCCGGGCCGGCGGGCGGCCGGCCGTGCATGATGTTGGCGCTGACGTGGCCGGTGCGGATCAGGCTGAGCATCAGGTCCAAGACCTGCGCTCGCCACCAATGCGGCACCACGGAATATTCCCCCGCGGCGGCGGTGCCGGTGAGGACGAATATCCCGGAGCCGATAATGGCGCCGATGCCTAGCGCAACCAGGCTCCAGGGCCCGAGGGTCTTTCTGAGCCGGTGCGCCGGATCCTGGGAGTCGGTGATTAGTTTGTCAATAGATTTGCACTGCAGCAGTTGGCTGGGCATCTATGGGCCGATTCTCTCACGCATGCGCGCGGATTGGGGGAGCCGGATGGCGCGTGGCGGGTGGCGCACCGCGGGTGGATCGGGCATGCCACCTGCCCCAACGCTTCCGCGGTGGGAAACACCTCCGCTGCGCGCGGAAAGGTGGGGTCTGCCTCCGGCTTGCGTAGGGTCGCGCTCCGCGCCGCCGGGGCAGCGGTCCCGTGCCCGCACGCCTGCAAAACGTACGCCGCCGCCAGAACACGCGTGCGTACGCAGGGCGGGAGCCCTACCCCACGCGCCCGTTAGCACGCGGCCGAGCGAGGCAACCAAAACTCTCAAAACCGTCCCAAATGCCAGTGCCGCGGGCGATACCTCGCAGTGATTTCGCAGGCGTTAGCGCCGCCAGGCCGTGAGAGACGCGGGCCGCGATTTTTGCCCTCGCTGGCCGCCCGGCCGTCAGCTCCCGGCGGGAGGCTCGGGAACGCCGGAGGCGATCATTTGCTTCAAAATCGCCCGCACGCGCGGCGCGAAGCGGCCCTTGGGGCTGGCCTTGAGGTAGCTCTCCAGCATCTGGCGCGCCTGCGGATATCGGTGAAAGCGCAGATCGAGGTTGGAGACCATCAGATACATGTGCGGCTCGCTGGGAGCACCCGGAAGTGCCGCGGTCAGGTCGGCATCGGCGGCGTTCCAACGCTTCAGGCCGTATTCGGCGCGGCCCTGCTCGAAGTGCCATGTCCAGGCTTTGCGATCGGCGGTTTGGACTCTTGCCAGCAGTTTCAGCGCCTGGGCCCAGTGGCGATGATCGTTCTGCAAGCGGGCCAGCCCGACCGCGGCATCGGGTTCATGCGGATCCAAGCTCAGCGCCTTTTGCCAGGCCTTGCGGGCTTGGCCGGTCTTGCGCGCGCCCAAGTAGGCGCTGCCCAGCTCCGCGTATCCGGGGGCGAAGGTTGGGGCCGCGTCGAGGATGGAGGACAACGGAGCGATGGCCTGCTTGTACTGGCGCTTGGCCAGGTAAGCGGCCGCCTTCGTGTAATCCCGCTGCGCTTTGGCGGAGAGGCTGTATTTGCCCAGCGAGGGCTCATGAATGATCTCCGGCTTGCGCTGGAGGAAGATGGTGGCGCTGGCCTCCTGGCCGGAAACGCCGAGATCCACCTCCTGCTCGGCGGGAATGAACCCGGTAGCGGTGATGCTGATGTAATAGACGCCGCCTTGCAGGCCGGAGAAGCTGAACCGTCCATCGAGGTCGGTTTGCGTCTGGTTGACGGGCGTCTCGTATTGGTTTTCCAAGACCACGACGACATGGCCCACGGGCTTATGGCCGGCGAACACCTCGCCGAGCAGGGTCTTGCTGCCGGTGATCTGCGCGGCAAGCGGCAAGGTGAGCAGAATCGCGGCGGCGGCGAAGCGTGGACCCTGCATGGGGCGAGTGTACTCCTGAACACAGGCGACGGGGCCCAGGAATCCGGCCAGGGTGGTGGCGCCGCTGCGGGCGCGGGCCAATCGGCTATAGCCGCGGCGGCCCCCGCCGCCCGGAGGGCGACGGCACGCAGGGCAGGAGCCCTACCCCACGGGGGCCGCATGTGGGGTATGCCCCTGGGTTGCGTGCGG